>DAOSDY010000004.1 GCA_035362835.1 Melioribacteraceae bacterium | reverse complement strand
ATGGAATATTGGAAATTGAGTTTAATAATTCCGAGAATGATTTTACAAACGCCGGTGTGAACTTACCGTCATTAAGCTTTGAGTTAAGTATTTCCGTTAAGCCGGATTCTGCAGAAAACGCAAAATAGGATGGTTCCGGATTCGAGAGTTTTGCGAAGATTTCCTTATCGGAGAGAATTTTTCTTTCTTCATCGGAAAGATTCATTAGAGAATTCAGCTGGTCAATATTGTTCTGAAGCGAAGAAATAGAATTGCCGAGCGTTAGGAGCTTCTGGTTAATATCGTTCTGGTAAGTACCGGATTCATTTAAACCTTCTGATTCTGAGGCGGCAAGATCTTCCGGATCGAATATCTGAGAGCTGAGGGCGACAAACTTTTTGATAGGATAATTATCAATCACATCATCGGCAAACCCGTAGCTGAGGCATTCATCAGAATTTAGGAAAGTGTTTTTAGTACAGAAGTCCTTCAGTTCCTCTTCGGATAAACCAGTTTTGGATTTATAGAGATCTATGATAGTCTGAGTAAACTTCTTGAGATCCTCGGAAGCGGATTCCATATCGTTATGATCACCTATCGCAAGAGACCAGGGATTGTGAATGAAGAGATAGGAGTTCTTATAGACCGAAACTTTACTGCCGGCAAGTGCGATTAGAGAGGCGGCTGAGGCGGCAACGCCGTCGACGACCGTGTGAACGTTTCCGAAATCCCTAAGCTGATTAAAGATTGAGAATCCTTCGAACAGCGATCCGCCCGCGGAGTTGATGCGTACTTCTATTTCAGTGATGTTCTTTTCCTTGAAGTCGGAAAGGATTGCCAGGATTTTTTTGGAGGAGATGCCGAAGGTGGAAATGGAGTCGAAAATGTTAATTATGCCGATTTTCATTGATTAACCCCTTAAATGAGACACAAAAATAGCGGGAGAAATAATAGAACGCGGATGAACACGGATTCGGCAGATTTTCGCGGACGGGTCATTTTGCATTCTCTTTATAAAAGTTTTGGTTTACTTAATTAATTTTAATAAATACTTTTGATATATGCAATAGTTTTATTAATATTTTATATATTTTAATAAAGTTTATCGAAAGAATGGGAATAACGGTTAAAATAACGGGAAAGCAGAGGCTTTTTATTGAGGAATATTTGAAGGATTTCAACGGTACTCAGGCCGCGGTAAGGGCGGGATATTCAAAGAAGACTGCCCGTCAGACGGCATATGAGAACCTTACAAAACCTTACATCAGACAGGAAATAAGCAGAGAATTGGAGAGGATTTATGACGGGCATAAAAACGACCAAGAGAAGATAATTAGGGAATTGGCAATAGTGGCATTTTCACGGATTACTGATTATGCCGAGATAACAGATGATGATATAATCTTACGGAGTGAAACTGAAATACCGAGGGAGCTGATGGGTGCGATAGCAGAGATAAGGATTTCTGAAACTAAAGAAGGTAAACGGAAGAATATAAAACTTCATAACAAAATTGAGGCGTTAAAGTTATTGGGTAATTATCACAGATTGTTTGATGAGAATTATAAAAAGCCTTTTGATATCACTTTGAAAGTAACAACAATTCATGATTTCGATAAGTAGAATCATTTACTTAACAATTAATAAATGTAACTAGTATAGGATTGAAAAAAATAAGGTATGAAAAAATTATTAATTCGTTCTTTTGTCTTGATACAAAAGAACCAAAAGATCAAGACTGCAAAAAAATTGCTGAAATTTGATTCACTTCATGGCAGAAATTGAACTCCTCCCCCGCACTTTTTATAAATAGTTTATGAAAGCGGGATCGTCAGACAGCAATTTCTGCTTTTCATTCCGTTCGTCAAATTTCTATACGCAATTTTTTTAAGGTCGAATCTAAAATTTTGGAGAACTTATTATCTGGATGCTAGGAAAGGTTCAGGGTTTAATAATAATGGATAATTGCAAACTGTTTATTGAGTTGAAGATGCATGAAAAGCAGAAAGAAATATTTTATGGTGATGAATCTAGAGTTAAGGTAGTTGCCAAAGGAAGACGGTTTGGATTAACTAAAGGGATGACTTTTTTTCTAATCCATGAAATGATTCGTAATAGTTTAGCTGCTTTATGGGTTGACACAACATACTCGAACATTACAAGATATATAGAAAGATACTTTATGCCATTGTTAAAAGAGTTTCCTAAAATTATTAATACGTTCCATAAAACACAGTCGATTTTATATCTGTGTAAATCATACTGCGATTTCAGGAGTGCGGACAGACCGGAGAATATAGAGGGATTCGGATATGATCTAGTGATGCTTAATGAAGCCGGGATAATTTTGAAGAACAGAAGATTGTGGGAAGAATCGATTAGGCCTATGATGTTTGAGAAGAAGGCAAGAGCGATTATCGGCGGTACACCGAAGGGGAAAAAATCCGGCGATGAAACACACCTATTCTATGAATTATTCAACTATGAAGCTGAGGGTAAAGAGGGATGGAAAAGTTATAGATATACTTCCTACGACAATCCGATGATTGATAAAAAAGAACTTGAAGAGTATGAAAAGGAAGTCTCCCCTGCCCTTCGCGATCAGGAAGTTTATGCGGAGTTCATAGATCAGCTGACCGAAAGAATAATAAAAAGAGAATGGTTCGGATATTATGAAGAACATGACCTTAACAGCAAGAGATTTGTGGCCTCGATACAGAGCTGGGATACAGCGTTCAAAGAGAAAGAAGAGAATGACTATTCCGTATGCCAGACCTGGATTGTAACGAATGAGGGTTATTATCTGGAAGATGTATGGAGAGGCCGGGTAGAATTTCCGGAGCTTAAAAAGAAAGCTGTGGAATTGTTTAACACTTACGGGCCGAATGAAATTCTGATAGAGGATAAATCGAGCGGCATAAGCTTAATTCAGGAGATTCAAAGGGAAACGAGGATTCCAGTTAAACCGATAAAACCGGATAAAGACAAGCTTGCAAGGGTGCATTCAATTACTCCGATAATAGAAGCGGGTAAGGTGAAACTGAAAGGAAACAGCAATTGGATTAAAAGTTTTCTGGATGAACTTGAAGAATTTCCAAACGGAGAGTATGACGATCAGGTAGATGCGGCGACACAGTTTCTGAATTACATAAAGTCGCGGAATTTGGAATTCCGCGAGAACATTATAGTCAGTAAAAAAGTGAAGAGTGAGAAATATTTTAAGTATAGACCTAATAGGTAGAGGTTATGAAATTCATATTGTAATTACTTTGCTCTTCTTTTCTCTTGAAAGAAAAGAAGCAAAAGTTCAAGACTGCAAATAAATTGCTAAAATTTGATTCGCTGCATTGCAGAAATTGAACTCCTCCCCCGCTCTTTTTTCTAAATAGTTAATGGAAAGCGGGATCGTCAAACAGCAATTTCTGCTTAACATTCCGCTCATCAAATTTTTTGTCGCAATTTATTTGAGGTCAACAAAAGAATAAAAAATATTTAAGATTTAGGAGAAATATTAGATGAAAGAATCGATATTGAAAAAGGTGCAGCATTTGCTGAAAATATTTGTCTCGCGAAAGAAGATGGACGTGAATGTAAACGGATATCTGCCGGATCCGGATAAGATTCTTGCAGAGAATGGATACGATTATGAGATTCTACGGGATCTTGTCAGGGACGGGCATTTATCGGCGGCTATTACTCAACGTAAAATGCAGGTGATGCAGATGGGCTGGGAAATACAATACGAGAATGAGGAGATTAAAAAAGAAGCGATTGAGATTACCAGAAACCTGGATCTGCAGAAAATAGCGAGTCAGCTTTTAGACTGCATTCTGTACGGGTATGAGGTTGCTGAGATTGAGTATAAGAAAATAAACGGCAAGATAGTTCCCGTCGAGCTGGAGGAGAAACCGCAGGAGTGGTTTATTTATGACAGCGATAACATACTGAGGTTAAGAGCAAGATCAGGTTCAAGAGCAGGATTTTATTACATATATGAAGTGGGTGAGAAACTTCCTGAGTATAAATTCATTATTACTAGAAATAATCCGAAGTACACGAATCCATACGGCGAGAAGCTTTTATCGAAATGCTACTGGCCTGTGATTTTTAAGAGGGCTGCTATTGAATACTGGCAATTGATGGCTGAGAAATTCGGGACTCCATACTTCCTTGCGAGGTATCCGAGCACTTTTACAGACGCGCAGATAGACGAGTTGGTGAATAAGCTGACCGAAATAACAGAGAATAACGTGGCGGCGTTCAGGGACGATATACCAATCGAGTTTAAGGAATCTGTAAAGTATGAAGTGGGCGGATTGTTTTCGAACATAATTACGCATTATAATTCGGAAATCTCGAAGGTAATTCTAACGGAAACCCTGACACTGGATATCGGTAAAGTGGGATCTTATAAAGCAGCTGAAACGCATCGTGAAATGCTTGAGTTTATGGGTGTGCGGGATAAAAAGCTGATTGAGAAGAGTCTGAACACCCTGTTCGATTATTATGTTAAGATTAATTACGGACTGGATATTGGTCCGAGGATAAAGCTGACAAAGAAAGAGAGTGTTATTGAGGAAACCGTACAGCGTGACAAAACGCTTTACGACATGGGTATAAGGTTTACGGAGGAGTATTTTAATAAGAGGTATAATTTACAGGCAAGTGATTATAGAATTTTGACTGAATGTGAATAGTAAAAATAAAATCAACTTAATACTGATTTGAGATTCTCCTCTATTATTCTTCGTTCATATGGTGAAAGAGTATGCGCGCCATGATTTATAACTGTATTTATTACCTGTTCCAATGTTGACTTATCGAGTTTACCTTTTATTTCACCTTTACCGGCTTTGATTTTTGCTTCGATGTCGCCGGAAAATAAATCTGGTGCCAATTGATGGCATGCAATATACGATTCTTCTTTGGGCATATAACTATTATGCGGATTTTTAGATAACTTAACCTGACAATTAAGGAATTGAGTATTAACAGCAACAGTTTTATTAATATTAGAATTAATTATAAAAAACATATCGTCAGAAACCGAAAGGACTAAATGATATTTTGGGTGATCCGTATATGGAACTTCTTCTAAATAGATTATATCTCCGGGTGAAAACGAGAATGGCATTATTCGTATAAATTATTGAGATACTCTTTTATAGTATTTTTATTATCAAGAGAATCGACGATATCATCAATAGCAATATCACTATTTACCGGAGTGACCTTATATGCATGGTCTTTATGAGATTTGAAAAAGACTAATGAATGATTCAACTTCCCAAATTCATCAATTGCATTGTTAAGACATTCAATTTCTGAAGGACTTAAATAATCTAAATTTGCTGGTTGAATAGCCTTAATTTTATTTCCATCTACAATAATTGATTTTTTTAATTCTGGATCAAATTCCTTCGAACCATCACCTCGAATAAATTTGATCATATCATATATCGTACTTGGTACATGACCTTTAGGCATGGCAACATATGTTTCGCCAAACATAAATCTTCCATACTTACTTAAATGCAATTTATCAGCAAAATAAAAAACTTTCATTATGTTGTATAAATTATGTACGCTATTGCTTACATACAGCAATGAAGCAATTGCCTTTTTATAATTGAATGTAAATTTTTTAGTTCTTTGATTATACATAAATTAAAAAACCTGATCTATTTCAATAATATGACTTAGACATAACAAATCTAAAATATGTTCCATTTGTAAAAGAAAGAGATTATCTCGTTTTGAAGTTACTTAAAATATAAAAATCATGAAGTCATTGTCAATTAAAAAAAAGTCTGAATTATAATGCATTCAGACAATTCATAATCGAGCTTAATTATATTCAATTTTAGAGGTTTTTCATAGTTTTTTTACAAAAAGAATTGCATGGAGCAAAAATCAGGTGGTCACTCAATTATGACCTAGTCAAACAAAAAACTGAGATAATAAAGTTGTGATTTGCTTTCAAAATGTTTTCCCGTAAAAGGAACGGGACAGGTTTGACAATCTTAAAACCAAGGGACCATTATCGGTAAAGATATACCTGCCTGTTGTGATTTGCTTTCAAAATGTTTTTTGACAATCTTAAAACCAAGTAGGATTCTTGACCGTCGTGAAGCCGATTAGTTGTGATTTGCTTTCAAAATGTTTTCCCGTAAAAGGAACGGGACAGGTTTGACAATCTTAAAACCAAGGATATAGGCAACAGGTTTGAGGACGACGGGTTGTGATTTGCTTTCAAAATGTTTTCCCGTAAAATGAACGGGACAGGTTTGACAATCTTAAAACCAAGAGAACTAAATACACTTCTTGAAACTACCGGTTGTGATTTGCTTTCAAAATGTTTTTTGACAATCTTAAAACCAAGCAACCTTAATTTCTTTTTTATCTTCACTTTGTTGTGATTTGCTTTCAAAATGTTTTTTGACAATCTTAAAACCAAGATAACAGATAATTATGATTACTGATAAGTTGTTGTGATTTGCTTTCAAAATGTTTTTTGACAATCTTAAAACCAAGCAAATACTGTGGACATTAATAAGTCTCCTGGTTGTGATTTGCTTTCAAAATGTTTTTTGACAATCTTAAAACCAAGAATCTCAAATATAACCCCATTGAACTAACTGTTGTGATTTGCTTTCAAAATGTTTTTTGACAATCTTAAAACCAAGACAAAATGATTGAAAAGATTAAGCAGTAGTTGTGATTTGCTTTCAAAATGTTTTTTGACAATCTTAAAACCAAGTTTATGATAAAAGAACACGGCAAACCTTACGTTGTGATTTGCTTTCAAAATGTTTTTTGACAATCTTAAAACCAAGCAGAAAGCAAAGTTACACGATTGCGTATGTGTTGTGATTTGCTTTCAAAATGTTTTTTGACAATCTTAAAACCAAGTGATCCTTGCCGGATTAGCAACAAAAACAGTTGTGATTTGCTTTCAAAATGTTTTTTGACAATCTTAAAACCAAGCAATTAAGCAGGGATTCTCCGGCCAGGCAGTTGTGATTTGCTTTCAAAATGTTTTTTGACAATCTTAAAACCAAGACATCAAAAAATATGGAAATCACTTTGTGAGTTGTGATTTGCTTTCAAAATGTTTTTTGACAATCTTAAAACCAAGTATCCCAAGTCGAGCCGTTATATGCCTCGAGTTGTGATTTGCTTTCAAAATGTTTTTTGACAATCTTAAAACCAAGGGTGCGATCAGCGACCTGTATGGGATTGGAGTTGTGATTTGCTTTCAAAATGTTTTTTGACAATCTTAAAACCAAGTTAGAGGCTTATACGCAGAGCCACTCCTAGTTGTGATTTGCTTTCAAAATGTATTTTGACAATCTTAAAACCAAGACATCAAAAAATATGGAAATCACTTTGTGAGTTGTGATTTGCTTTCAAAATGTTTTTTGACAATCTTAAAACCAAGAAATACGCACTATTGTTGATAAGCTGATGGTTGTGATTTGCTTTCAAAATGTTTTTTGACAATCTTAAAACCAAGTCTTTCTCGCTTCTCTACTCTTCTTCAAACGTTGTGATTTGCTTTCAAAATGTTTTTTGACAATCTTAAAACCAAGCCGGGACAGGTTTATGATCATCTACGATCAGTTGTGATTTGCTTTCAAAATGTTTTTTGACAATCTTAAAACCAAGCAAAGATGATGAGTTTGCACAGGATCTAATGTTGTGATTTGCTTTCAAAATGTTTTTTGACAATCTTAAAACCAAGTACGCGCAGTACGAGCTTTACATTCCGTGGTTGTGATTTGCTTTCAAAATGTTTTTTGACAATCTTAAAACCAAGATGGCAAAAGTTTCGGAAGAAAACGAAGCAGTTGTGATTTGCTTTCAAAATGTTTTTTGACAATCTTAAAACCAAGAATATTCATAGAAACACACTAATGAAATGGGTTGTGATTTGCTTTCAAAATGTTTTTTGACAATCTTAAAACCAAGAAGAAGCTGTATAACGCACTCCCGGCTGCGTTGTGATTTGCTTTCAAAATGTTTTTTGACAATCTTAAAACCAAGAAGCCGTCAATTATTACTATACCGACTTCGTTGTGATTTGCTTTCAAAATGTTTTTTGACAATCTTAAAACCAAGCTTTCTCTTCTCTCTCATTCTCATTTCTTGTTGTGATTTGCTTTCAAAATGTTTTTTGACAATCTTAAAACCAAGTCATTCAGTTTTGAAACAATAGCTCGATCAGTTGTGATTTGCTTTCAAAATGTTTTTTGACAATCTTAAAACCAAGTTGAGCCGGGATGGTTGCCTTTTGTACCAAGTTGTGATTTGCTTTCAAAATGTTTTTTGACAATCTTAAAACCAAGCTCTAACTCTTTCTTCCTTCTTCTTTCGGTTGTGATTTGCTTTCAAAATGTTTTTTGACAATCTTAAAACCAAGTTTTACTTGACAATCCCTTACTTTTACTTAGTTGTGATTTGCTTTCAAAATGTTTTTTGACAATCTTAAAACCAAGGGCAGAGAGATAGTCCCTGTTGAGTTATTGGTTGTGATTTGCTTTCAAAATGTTTTTTGACAATCTTAAAACCAAGTAATCATATTATTCCTGTTATTCCTTGCGGGTTGTGATTTGCTTTCAAAATGTTTTTTGACAATCTTAAAACCAAGCGTCATCCTTATCACCATTTTTCTTTTTGTGTTGTGATTTGCTTTCAAAATGTTTTTTGACAATCTTAAAACCAAGCGAAGCAGAGGTATGTCGAGAGCCGATAGGGTTGTGATTTGCTTTCAAAATGTTTTTTGACAATCTTAAAACCAAGCAGGGAAGTAAGATAACCGAATGGGACGGAGTTGTGATTTGCTTTCAAAATGTTTTTTGACAATCTTAAAACCAAGGTAGGTCTTAAGATGTCATTTAATTACAATAACTTATGGGGGTTTTAGGATTAAAAAAATGAGGAGCCCAACTAAAAGGTTCCTTATTATTTAGAATAATTCAAGCTGGTGGGGTTCAACAAAACCACTTTCCTTTTTCTTACCATAAAATATTTCCATCATGCTAAACTGTTTATCAGTAACAGATAGAATTCCAACATGCCCTTTTTCAGGTAGTAATTGCCTAACTCTTTTTACATGGACATTCTTATTTTCCCGACTACTGCAATGCCTTACATAAATAGAGAATTGAAACATAGAAAAACCATCTTTCATTAATTCTTTACGAAAGCGAGTATATGATTTTCTTTCTTTTGGAGTTTCAGTAGGTAAATCGAAAAATACTAAAATCCACATAATTCTATATTCGCTAAATCTCATAATATTTTTAATTAAGTATAGGATATAAAATTTTTCTTAATTGTTGAGAAAAGCACTTTGATAAAGATGCAGTAGTTTTCTGCAATGCAACCATAAGTGGGCTTCGTTCATCATTTATAATGACATCTAAAGTGGGAATCTCTAGAAGTTGCTTTTTAATGGAAGGTGTTAATTCATAAAAATCTTCACCATTATCGATAATATATTTAATTAAAAGATCAACAAAGGGTCTATAGGGTTCCATAATATCATCTGCTAAACAATAAGCATTATATTTATTAGAATGATGAATACCTAATGTAGGTAGCAAACCAGATCCGACAAGTGAACGCGCAGTCACAGCTCTTAGAATTGCATAACCATAATTAAGCAGGTTATTTGGTGGTTCGCCATAACGGTCACGAATAAAATCGGGTATCTGCTTAAAGATATTTTTCCAGTAGTAAGCAGCAGCTCTTCCCTCATAATTATCCGGATCCCCGCTTCTGACCTTTTTAGCCCAGGTTACCATGTTATTGATAGGAACTTTATTTTTCTTAAGGACTGACAATTGGTTATTAATTTTAGCAGTAACTGTTTGTTGCCAGAGTTGTTTTTTAAGAGGTTCTGAGGAATTTATTTGTTCACGGAATCTTTCATTCTGTTCCGTATTACCAGAAAGTGGTAAAAAAGACCATTTGGCATGTGGGAGGAATCGCACGTTATGACGGCAGTATTATTATTGATCAAAGATGAAAGAAGCCCATGAGTAATAGTTATTTGTTGATGATCTAAAACGACAATACCCAAATCTTCAATAGGAGCTTGGTTCAAGATTTCAGATCTTTTTTCATTTTCTTTCTGATCCGGAAAATTAAAATAGAGCTGTTCATTCTTTTTCGAAAGATATACTGGGTTGCTGAAATATAAAGTACGCTTTATCATATTATTGAATAAGACCCAAATTGTTTATAGAAACTTTAATACCAGTAAAATCCTGGAAAGAAGAAAAGCCGATCATTTCATATGGAGTATCAGCCGAAACGGATAAATGATGTCTAAATACAACAAAATAACCTGTTGTGGAAAGCTTTTGAACCCTAAAAAGGTTATCGCTAATTAATTGATAATCATTGGAAGAAAGTGCCTCTTCAAAAGCCTCTTTAGACAACCCAAGAACAAACATTTCGTTTTGTTGAAAACTTTGAATGAAAGACCATTTGCCATCGGGAAGCTTTTCAAGGAAACTTTCAGGATACAACTCAGGATACTCTAAAACTGTATCAACGACACTAGAAGGATTTTTAATTACAATAGGTAGTCCATATTTTTTTCTTTCAACTGCATGCCAAAAAGTACACACGTGCATTTGAATTTTATTGTTTTCATCATAATAAAGCGCAATGTGATGATTATTACCCGGTTTAACAAAACTAATATCAACACCCTTTTCATTTTTTCGGATTGGTTCAATTACCTCAGAACCAGTAAAACATCTTACAGATTTTACTGGGATTTTTTTCTCTTCATTTTGATAGATAGGATTATTTTCCAAATCTTTTAATGCCTCTTTAACATTACCATTAAATTGTTCTAAGCGATCAAATAATTTTTTACGAATGCTGGGATCAACAATTTTTCCTATCTGTGGCTTAGTCAAGGTTTGTAAATCCTTTTTAATTACAATTTCGTCCTTAAAACATGAGGCATACATGAGTTTAATTTTATTTTCTGGATCAAGAAATATTGGATTACTTTTAAGAGATTTTATTGCTTCATAAGGATCATTATCAAATTGATAAAGCCGATCTTCAATTAATTTCTTTATGTATGGTTTAAAAATAAGGTGAGGATTTTCGAATAAATATTTAATTGGTTTCTCTTTCTCAATAACTTTTATTTTTCCGTAGACACTTTCTTCGCTTAGAGGACCTCTTGGAATAATGATACCTGATTGTGCAATAATTTTCTTACCACCCTTTTTAATTTTCCGTTGACCAAAGGAAGCAACTTTTTTACCAGGTTTAATAGATATAAGAACCTTAGAGATTACGGATTGAACCTGCTCTGTTGTAAAAGGTTTTTGTGATATAAGATAGTTTTCTAATAGAGTATTGTTTTTATTAAACTCTAACTTTGAACTTTCAATATTTCGCATCATCTCATTGCGGATATTATCACTATTTAGATTATTAATTCGTTGAATAAATCCCTGTTTGGTAGAGGCTATAGTAAGAGCATCGACCGCATGATGGCGGTGATCATCTCTCTTGGACCAACCAATAATCTTTTCTCTTTTAATCTTGGAATTTTTGTCGTTTATTTCTTCCAATTGGGTTAAGCCGAGATTTCGAAACTGAGGTAAACGAAGATTTTCAATAACTGTATCCCACCCCCAAAAATATCGAAGTTCTGATGTAACTGATCCACTAGTAACCCAAACATTATGACAAATTGATTGTAGAATTTCCCTGGCTTTTCTACTGATATATTGAGTTTCCCGAAGTTGTCTATTAATAAAGTCAGCAGGTATTTTATCAATTGGCATTAATAATTTATCTCTCTTGGTTTTACCAATGATTTTATTTTTGTAAAGTGTGTTAATTCTTTCAAGATAATCATTAAACTCTTGTTCAGATTTTGATTTCATAAAATCGAAAGCGGTCTGTTCTTTTTTATTCGAATTACATTTACGGTGAGCTAATGTTTTATTACTTTGAGAATCATCAAATAGTTTTGAACGTGGGATTATATGCTCAACTTCAACTTCTTCACCAGAAATAGCCGCAGAAAAAGAGATAGGTTGACCGCAATAAATACATATAGCATTTTGTTTTTTCCCATCTTCAGAAATTTCATGATATAAACGCCATTTAATAATATTATTGCGAGTAGCGCGAAGACCATACTCTTCAAGTTCTTTTGCAATTTGTTCGTTTTCTTTTTCTCTTTTGTCCAAATACTTATATGTATCGTATCGTTCATCTTTGGTCTGTTTAAGTTCCCTAGCGAGTTCAATACGGATTTCATCAGGTTTACCATACTTAGTAATAAGTGAATTGATGAGGTTGATCATTTGATTGAGGATTTTTTCAACTATGGGTTGACGAAGACTATTTTTGGTTAAAAGTTCGAGTTTGTCTTTCAGCTTTCTTTTATGGTTTTCTTCTTTAGTTATTGATAGTACATGGTAATATCCGGCATACGAACAGGAATCATAAAGCATATCTCCTTCCATTAAATATGGGAGTATTTTTCTTATCGCTTTATGAGATTTATTACTATACCCATATTTTGAGAAATCTAAGTTTGCTAATTTAAGGGCGACATCCTCTGGGAGATTGAAATTCTTTATAAGTGCATTGATACATTCTTCTTTTTCAGAGATTGAATAAATGGTATGCCACAATTTGAATAAAGGCTGCTTCTCAACTTCAACAGAAATTATTTTTTTTGGTTTTGATTTTAGAATCTCACCATTTTTTTTATCTACAAGAAATCCATCATCATTTTTCTGTTCTATTACTATATCAAGTTTCAATAAGTGACTATGATCATCAATATTATTGAAGCAACTTAATATAGAATTTTTTGTAATGTTGCCCTGCAGACCTTTTGCTTTAGTAAGCATTTTGTTACTGTAGACTTCATCCTTTTTTAATTCAAGAATTTTTAATAATTCAGAATAAGTTAAATTTTCGTTGTTATCTAGATAATTGAATAATTCTTTTTTCTTTTCCAATGTAATTTCAAAATAGATACCATCTTTTTTCCTTATCTGGATATTGTTTATTGTTTCCCAAATTTTAATAACTTGGAATAGAGGTGAAGACCGATGAGCTACTTTAGGACCAATAAATACCTCTTTTTCTTTTCCATTGTTTTGAACCTTTTTCCAAGACCCTTCATAATCACAAACAGAAACAAGGTTTTTTTGAGATTTAAGTCCACGCTGATAGTAGATGATTTCATCTTTAATTTTTAAGATCAATTCATCTGTTAATATTTCTGGATAAAATTCCCTTTGTTTTCTGATAATGGAAGTAAATTCTTGAATATAAGCTTCGCGTGGGTAGACAAGTTCTTTTATTCTAAAGTACTGATTCTGGGAAAGTTCCCGGAATAAATATTGACCGATAGTCAAACCCATTTCTTTAAGCTGTTCATAACGGGATTTAACATTTGCGACATATTCTGTATCCTTTTTATCCAGATTGGAATCGCTTCTACTACTTTTATAACCACGTTTTTGATTCAGATGTAAAAGAACTCTGCCAAGCTGACTTAATGTTAACTTTTCATTCACAGCTTTAGCTCTAATGTTCCAGAGATCAAGTTTAGACAGTTTAACTAACGTTTGATCAGGAACCATACCATTTTGTTTTAACACTTCAAGTAGATATTTTCTTCGCAATTGATATCGATCATATCCACGTCTCTGGGATCTTTTTAGAGTGCGCTTTTGATTTTTAGAAATTGCATTTCCTTTAACAAATTCATCTTTATCATCAGTAGACAATGGAACTATTCTACAGCCAACACCAAGAATCTCTTTATCATCTTCATCAATAAGAGCCCAGCCAATTGAGGATACGCCAAGATCAAGACCTAATATTTTTTTCATCTTAAAAATTCCTTTTGATATTCAAAAATATTTTTTATGTTTGCAACGAAACATTTTGAAGCAAATCACAATAAGGATTATTCCGTTGTGAAAACATTTAGGTTGCCCTCGTCCTTTAACGGGGGTTTTTTATTTTAAAACTGCGGATAGGTAGTTTATTCAAAAACAAAATAATTCGATCAAATTGAAATGTAATATTAATGAGCCGTTAAGTTTAAAATATTAAGAAGGGAAAATATAATCAAGAATTTTAACCAATATGGATTGCAAATTTTGTAAATATTGAATAGTGTCATTCTACCCACATTTTAGATGGTTTCCTATTATCTATCTTTCTTTCTCTCTTTCTTTCTTTGTTAAAAAGAACGTGTTTGGGACAGGTTTTTTTGTAACGACAAATCAGGTTGGTCTAATAAGCTTAAGTTCGTTTTTGCTTAAGATGGCTTTTTCGCGGTTTTCCTTATTTCGGACACGCTGTTTCATTACCTCCTTAAAAGTTTCGCGTACGTTTTCAGTAGAAACATTCCCATCAATATCAATCAGTAATTCACATTCCTTGATCAGGTAAGAAATAAACTCCTGAAATTCCTCTATGCTCATACCAAGATCTGACGAAACTGACGCCACCACGTATTTTTTATTGAGGTTAAGGATGCAGTTATCGGATCCGGCGATGATATTATTGAGCGCCCAAAATCTCCCCTCTCCAGCCCAGCCGTATTTGAGTCGGAGGAGTTTGAACTTAGGATGGTTATGAGAATTTGCATAATGACAATAGTACTCGATGTTATTTTTCAAGGTTGATCCTCACTTTTTTAGATGTTTTTGAAGAGCAGAACTGAAGACAGATAGACTGAGGGGTACGGTCAGGTGCTGAGATTTGAGAGGTGAAATTTTCGGGTTTATGCTTATTGCGGTCGATATAATCCTGGAGGGATTGAAAGACTACTTTCTCGCGTTCGCCGATTCTGACAAACTCGAGTTCCGGGGAGATGAAGTTCTTAAAGATATAGGAATTAGTATCGAGTAATTGAATAGCCCTATTCCTTGAAATAAGGATCTTATTCATATATATGTAAAGCAATTATTTGCTGAAGAAATCGACGATCTTCTGAAGGAGTAGAGGATCCCTGCCGGCAAGAGCGCGGCTGATTTCGGGCTGATAGTATTTCCTTTTTCTGGTGCTGAGTCTTTTAGCAAGCCAGGTCTGGCTTTTGTGAAGTCTTTTAAGGTGAAGATGTATTAAATTTTCTTGACTTAAAGTAATTAAATTTTCTTGACTTATAGAAAATAAATGTTTAGTTTCCATATAGATATAGTATAATTATAATAATCGAAAGTAATATAAATAAAATCGAAAGTAATTGCAAGATATGGGAAGTAAAAATTTATCTTTTGTAGATTTAACGAAAGATCAGCTGGTCGACTTAATACTAGAGAAATTCGCGACTCAAAGGGAATTAGCAGATAAACTAGGAATATCTGAGGGAAACTTGTCAAACAAACTCAAAAACCCTAGTCGTAAATTCATTAAAGAGTTGGAGAAATACGGTATAGTTATTAATGATCACAGCAATCGTAATATCATTAATGGTAGTGGCGGGGGAAAAGAATCAACGGATTTGATGGTGTTCAACATGGCCAAAGAATTAGGCGAATTAAGGGAAAGGGTATCGGTCCTCGAACGTAAGCTAAAGTTAAAATAATGGGAACGCTTTATAAGGGGAGGAATTCACCTTATTGGCATTATAAGTTTGTGCTTGACGGGGTGAGAAAAGACATTTCAACAAAATGCCGCAACCGCAGAGATGCGGAACATTTCGTAAAACTAATAGAAGCAAAACAGAATGAGAAGGTGATTTTTAATATAAAGGTCTCCCCTCCTCTATCAATCGGCCTTAAGCATTACCTGAGCGTAAGAAGCCTGAAAAAATCGTCCGAGAGTTCTTATAAAAACGCCGTAGAGCATTTTATAACGGCTGCGGGTGAAAAACGGATTGATGAGTATACCATCTTCGATTATGAGGCATTAATACGCTACCTGGAAAAGAATGATTTTGCGGAGGCTTCTAAAGGAATAATTACCAGGAATGTGTTCGCCGTATTCAATTACTTCGTTAAGAATGAGTATATCCGGAAGAATCCGATTACTGCAATAAGAATAAAAGAGAAACCGAAACCGATTGACGAAATGGACCTAATAGAAATCCGGAAGTATTTTGCGGAGAATGATCCCCTGTTTTACAGGATAATTGAGTTTGCCCTGCTGACCGGGTTCAGACGGTCGACCATATGCGCTCCAATGAGCATAGATATGCCCAGGCGACTTATTCAGGCCAGAAATGTGAAAGCGGATAGGGACTTCGTAATTCCGATCTATAAGGCGCTGGAGGAGTTCCTGCTGGGCTGCGGGTATAAGGAGTATTTTGTAGGACGGTTTACCAAATTGAACGAGAGTACAATTTCCCATAAGTTCGGCTACGGCATAACAAAGCTGACTGAGGAGAAAAGGATCTCCAAGCATTATAAATTCCATCATTTACGTCATACCGCAGCAACTGAATTTGGTAAGGCGGGTTTGGATATTAAATCGATAAAGGATATTTTAGACCATACGGATATTAGAACTTCTGAGAATTATATTAAGACTAATTTCGAGTATTTGCGAAGCAAATTGGACGGAAAAAATTAAGACACTATTAAGACACTTAGTGTAACGAATGTCTGGAATGTTCAATTTGCTGTTAAGAAAAGTTTGAAAAAATCGTTTTTTTGAATGCACCTGTAGCTCAATTGGATAGAGCATCTGACTACGGATCAGAAGGTTTGGGGTTCGAATCCCTACAGGTGTACAGAATAAAGAATTTATTGTAAATGTAGAGTTGAGTTTCTTCTCAAGTCTACATTTTTTTTGTTTTTTTGCATGCGCCCGTAGCTCAATTGGATAGAGCATCTGACTTCGGATCAGACGGTTTGGGGTTCGAGTCCCTACGGGCGTACAGATTTCGGGAATAACTGTTCGGAAAACCCGGTAAGAACTAAAACCTGATCTTAAAACTATCTGATTAAAGTATCTTATTATTTCTGTAAAGTGACTTATGTTATTCGATGAAACAGTCTATAAGTACATGTATGCTGCGCTTCAGGAAGCTGACAACGCTTTAGCCGTAGAAGAAGTACCGGTCGGCGCTGTTATTGTATATGAGAACAGAATTATTGGACGCGGCTTTAATCAGACAGAAACCTTGAAAGACCCGACCGCCCATGCCGAAATGATAGCGCTAACAGCAGCGTCGAACTACCTGCAATCAAAGTTCCTTGATAATTGCGACTTATACGTAACTGTTGAGCCATGCGTAATGTGTGCCGGGGCGATACTTTTGGCCCGAATAAGAAATGTCTACTTTGGAGCTTTCGAGCCGAAATTCGGGGCTTGCGGTTCCCTTTTCAACATAATCGAAAGCGGGAAGTATAATCACAAGCCAAACGTTTATTCAGGGATCTATTCCGATGAGGCAAAGTTTCTACTCGAAAGTTATTTTCAGAAAAAAAGGGATAAACCTAAGCCTGGAAATTAAGTTTGGCTATAAAATCAAATCTGTTTAACTTTGGTCAGTAAAATATTTTTTAATCCTCTAACCATTTTTAATAATATGCAAATAATCATTTTTGGTTCACCTGGAGTCGGGAAAGGGACACAAGCAAAGATTTTAGCGTCCAGACTTAATATCCCTCATATTTCAACCGGAGATATACTAAGAGAGGCAATTAAAAATCAGTCCGAGTTAGGGAAAAAGGCAAAGGAGATTGTTGATAAAGGAGAACTCGTACCCGATGAAATAATGGGCGGAATAATTAAAGAGACACTGAACAATGAAAAATGCAGAAACGGTTTTATACTCGACGGATACCCGCGTACAATAAACCAGGCAGAAATTTTAGAGAATATTTTCAAAATAATAAAAATAGAAAGGCATTACCTGATCAGGTTAGATGCTGATGATGAGGTAATAATCGACCGGCTTACAAACAGGATGGTCTGCAATAAATGCGGCAACATCCTGAATAACAGCGAATTAAAAGAGAATTTTATTTGCCCGGTCTGCCGCGCTGAGAACAGTTATTACAAACGGGCAGATGACGATGAATCGGTTATCCGGAGAAGACTAAAAGTCTATCACGAAACGACGGCACCGGTTTTCAATTTTTACAAGGACAAAGCTACAATCATCGAGATAGACGGGACAATGTCGATTGAGAAGGTAACAGAGGAGATTTTGAAGCAGCTTAACTAACTCAACTCTCTTTCTTTTTCAATAACACCTTTACCGCTTTACCGCCTTCCAGACGGATTATTTTCGCATTATATTTTCTTACCAGATCATAATTATGCGTAGCGAAAATTACCGACGTACCTCGAGCATTTATCTTCTTCAGGATTTCAAGAATTTCGTCTGCCGTTTCCGGATCAAGATTTCCGGTCGGCTCATCGGCAAGAAGCATAAAGGGGTCGTTAATAATAGCTCTTGCTATTGCGACACGCTGTTTTTCGCCGCCCGATAATTCATGCGGCATGTTGCTCTGTTTATGAGACAATCCTACTTCGGATAAGGCATTAATTATTTTTTTCTTATTCAACCTTCCGGAAGAACCGGTAGACTGAAGTACAAACGCGAGATTATCATATACGTTTCTATCCGGCAGAAGCTGAAAGTCCTGAAACACAATCCCTATTTTCCTCCTGAGGAACGGAAGTTCTTTCGGCCGGATTGATTCCGAAGAATAATCACCTATCTGGACATATCCGGACTGAGGGAGAATATCCATATAAATCATCTGAAGCAGAGAAGTTTTACCAACCCCGCTTTTACCTATTAGAAAAACGAATTCACCCTGATCAACCTGAAGATTAAGATCGGTAAAAACCGGTTGGTTAGGGTAATTGAAATCTACATGATTAAATATGAGCATCATCCCCTTCTCTTTTTAAGTATGAATTGGGCTCTTTCGGAATCCGGTGAAGCGTCCTGTTCCGAAAACGCTTTTTTGCACTTATAAACATAGAAGTCGGAATCATCAATAAAACTGAAATAATCCTCGAACCTGAATATTTTCTGTTTATGAATTTCTTCAACCTTACTGCCATTAGCAAGAGTCAATTCAAAATAATTGTAATGAATCCGTTTAGCTTCATCGTAATAACTCTTCTGAAGAAACTTCATTCCGTTGTATGTTCCTTTACGGTTCAAATACTTCTGATACAGCTTACTGTTATTCTCCAGACTTACATCGAATGTAAAAATCCCATCCCGTGCGAGACACAAAGCTGCCTGGTTAAGCATCCGGATAAATCTCTGCCTGCTCGTTAAATAATTCACACTGTCGAATGTTGAGAAAATAAAATCGAATTGTTTCTTGAATGGAAGGGCCAGCATATCGCAGCAGACTTTATCCACTCCACCGAAGCACGCGAGCATCTCTTTCGAGAGATCTGTTGCGCAGTAGTATTTGAATTTTTTATTCAGGGTTCCTGCAATAAGACCATTTCCGCATGCGAGTTCAAGAACTGAAATCCTTTTTCTTTTAATTTCCCGGCTGATGGAATGAATGAAGTCGGACCATAATGAATAATCAATAGACCTCATTAAGTGAGGGTAGACCGGGGCCAGATGCGAATAGATTCTGGAGGGCATCAGATTTTATTTCGATTGATAATAATTTTTTCTGCCCAGCGGACTGCCTGGATCATACTGGATTCGTCGGCTACTCCCTTTCCCGCAATATCAAATGCAGTTCCGTGATCAGGAGAGGTTCTTATAATCGGTAAACCCGCCGTATAATTCACACCTTTTTCGAAATTGAGCATCTTAAAGGGAATCAATACCTGATCATGATACATTCCAAGGACAGCGTCATAATTCTTATAAAGATGCTTGCCAAAAAAAGAATCCGGAACAAATGGACCCCTGACCTTGATACCTTTCAAAGACTTAATAGCCGGCATGATTATATCGACTTCTTCATTACCAAGATGTCCATCCTCTCCCGAATGAGGATTCAATCCGAGAACAGCAATCTCAGGATTCCTGAAGCCGAGGTCACCAACCAGAGAATCATTTAGCGTCTTAATCGTATCACGCAGTAGACCTGTAGTAATCAGTCTGCTGACACTTTTAAGCGGTACATGAATCGTTGTTAGTCCGCAAACCATTTCATCCGACAGGAAAACCATCAGGTAATTTCTGCTTCCGGTAAGAGACGCTAAAAGTCCGGTATGACCTTTAAATTTCAAACCGGCGATCTGAAGAGCAGTTTTTGAGATTGGGGCTGTGATCATTGCGTCCGCAAAGCCGGACCTGCAGAGTTTAACCGCATCAACAATTGCGTTGTAAGATGCCCGGCCGGAATATGCCGTTGGTTTACCAATTCTCTGTTTATATTTCCCGAGATCGATGACTGTTATTTTTTTAGAATCAATCAGTCCGGCGGATTTATCGGAGATCACCTGATAATCGGCATGAAGAGGAATTATTTTAAGAGTTTTTTTGAATACATCTGAGGGGCAGAGAAAAATAATTTCTCTTTTACTTGGATTAAAAATTTTATTAAATGTTTTAATGCATATCTCAGGACCGATGCCGTTGATATCGCCGCATGTAAAAACCAGGCGTGCCATTTATTTACTCAATATATAATTGCCAAGGCCAGTTTTATCGGTAAATATAAACTCTTTTTTCAAATCATAGTAATACCAAATTTCGACTGTGCCGTATCCGGACGAATAATCACGTTTAATGTCGTCGGGTCTTCCGAATCTTATATATATTTTTCCCCGATCGGTTCTTGCCCCAGCAGGATTTGCGATAGTACTGAAATTCTGGGCAGCATAATCTGCCCTTGAATAAAACTCGTTCATCAATTCATTAAATCTATATTCCCTTCCGGGCAATTTCTTATCCCAGAAATCGATCAATGCCTCATACTTTTCATCATTACTGCTCTTAAGAATCGGCAGTAATTCCTCGCGACTGTAAATAATTTCGAGCAATTCAGCAGACAATACCGGATTGAATAATGTAAATGGTTTATTCAGCCAATCAACACTCATTTTAAATTTTTCTTCTTTCCCGTCTGATTCAATAATAATCTCAACAGGTCCTTCATCTAATTTTTTATTGAATCCTTTAACAATTATATAATTTGTTTTCCGATTTGTATTTGAGTCGGAGATAACAACCGCATCATTGCAGAATGAGAGCGATAATTTTCCGTTTCCAGGTTTTACCGACTCTTCATGAAAAAGTGTTTTCCCCTTCTGAAGAATTTTCAATGAATAAACCTCAGCAGGGCTGCCGGTCAACGGTATAATCATTAAATAGTCGTTAGGTGCGAATGGAATGCTGTTGCTATTATTTACAAGTCGATACGATCCATTATTGATGCATTCATCCGGAAGACTTTCAACAATTACCGGATGGAGCAGATTTCCTTTCTTAATCTCTCCGGCAGAGATCGAAACAGAATCGAGCTTAAAAGATTCCTTAACATTCCCGATCTGAATAACAGGATAGATTACATAGTCGCCATCATCAATTTTGATTTTGATAAATCCTTCCAGGAACCTGCTTTTTGATTTGGATTCTTCATAGTTAATTGCCACAGTACTTTTAGAATATGATTTTCTATCGATCAATCCGTTCCGGTTTATTATTTCCAGATCAATTTTTACACCTGAAGAAAACAAGTCGCCATTTTTAACAAATATCAGCTTGTCGAACGGAATTCTGAAAGCGAGGTAGCAATCGATTGAATCCCCGTCGGACAGAAATACTTTTTCGAAAAAACCGGGAGGTTTACCGCGTTCCCCTCCTTTACCGGGTTGAGCAGAAACGGTTGAAAGAAGAATCGATAAGAATATTAAAACGAATGACGGATAGAAAAATCTCCGGGCAATAATCATATCCTGGATTAACTATTCATACTTAATAAAAATTCTTTGTTATTCTTTGTACCGCGCATTTTATCGAGTATGAATTCCATAGCCTCGGTTGGATCGTAGTCAGCAAGCAATTTTCTTAAGATCCAGATCTTATTAAGCTCCTCCTCTTTGAGAAGAAGTTCTTCTTTTCTGGTACCGGATTTATTAAGATCGATTGCCGGGAAGATTCTCTTATCGGCCAGATTTCTATCGAGGACAAGTTCCATATTACCGGTTCCTTTGAATTCCTCGAAGATAACTTCGTCCATTCTGCTGCCGGTATCGATAAGAGCAGTAGCGATAATTGTTAAGCTTCCGCCGTCCTCGGTATTACGCGCAGAACCGAAAAATCTTTTAGGTTTATGAAGCGCGTTGGCGTCAACACCGCCTGAAAGAATTCTACCGCTGTGCGGAATTACGGTGTTGTGAGCCCTTGCAAGTCTTGTAATTGAATCGAGGAGGATAACAACATCATCCCCTGCCTCCACCATACGTTTGGCTTTTTCGCTTACCATGTTAGCAACCTGAACGTGACGGTCGGCCGGTTCATCGAAAGTAGAGCTTATAACTTCCGCCTGAACGGATCTCTGCATATCGGTAACTTCCTCTGGCCTTTCGTCGATAAGGAGCATAATAATTTTAACTTCCGGCTGATTACGCGTAATTGAGTTGGCTATTTTCTGAAGAAGAATAGTTTTACCGGCTTTAGGAGGAGAAACAATCAAACCTCTCTGACCTTTACCGATCGGTGAAAGGAGATCCATAATTCTCATTGAATACTCGCCGGGAGCGGATTCCAGTTTTAATCTTTTAGTCGGGTAGATCGGGGTAAGGTTATCGAATAAAGTTCTTTCACGTATAGCTTCAGGATCTTTACCATTCACCGCTTCAACTCTTAAGAGAGCAAAGAACCGTTCCCCTTCTTTAGGAGGCCTCACCTGTCCGGATACAAAATCTCCGGTTCTGAGACTGAATCTTTTGATCTGGGACGGGGATACATAAATATCATCGGGTGAAGGAAGATAATTATAATCGGCTGATCTGAGGAATCCGTAACCATCCTGTAAGACCTCAAGCACTCCTTTCGAAAAGGTCAATCCATCTTTCTGGGACTGTGCTTCAAGAATTTTAAAAATTAATTCCTGTTTGCGGAGATCGCTGTAACCAGCTAATCCAAAATCTTTTGCAATCTTATAGAGATCTACAATTTTTTTCGATTGCAGTTCTGAAATATCCATCGGCATAACTATTTCCTGAGAATTGTGATTTATTCGTGATTTTTACTAGGCTTACAATTTGGGGACTAATTGAATTAATGATTAAGTGATTTAATTAATTAATGCAGAAGATTATTGAGGCACATGTCAAAGTTAGCCCGCAATCCCCTTTTTGTCAAGTTTTTTTTAAGACATTTTTGATTTTAATTCACCCAGGAGGTAGATGCTGCCCAGTACGACAAGGCATTCGTTATCCCTATCGGTCCGGAATTGTTCGATAAACCGGGAAGGATTTTCAAGAGGTTTCAACTGCAAACCAAGTTCCCCTCCGGCATCAATAATTTCTGAAATACCGGCAGACCGTTCATACCCGGTTTCCACCGCATAAATTGTATCGAAGTAATTACGGAGCAATCCGAGCATCGAGCTCAAATCCTTATCCCTCATAACTCCGAAGATCAATTCCCTGCGTCTGTAAATCTGATATTCCTTTTCGAACACCTTCAGGAATGCTTTAACTCCTTCCACATTATGTGCGGCATCAAAAATCACCTTAGGATTTTTCTGAATGACTTCATAACGGCCTTGAATTCCAGTGTTTTTAATAACATTCATCAAGCCTCTATTTACAACGACGGAATCTGAAATTCCGACAGATTCACTCACAGTTTTAACAGCCAGAGCAGAATTAGAGAGCTGGTGAAAGCCGTGAAGCCCCGTTTTGTAAAGATTAAATAATTTCTTTTGAAGTGCGATTTGAAGTGAATCATGACCGGTTATTACAAAATCTTTAAATCTGAATTCAGGTGAATTCAATTCCAAGGCACGTTTAGAAATTACATCTGCAGCTTCGGGATTAATATCAGCAGTAAATACCGGGATTCCATTCTTAATAATACCGGCTTTTTCAAATGCGATTTTCCCGAGCGAACTCCCGAGTATATTTGTGTGTTCAAGGCTGATTGATGTAATTACAGAGGCAACCGGAATAATAACATTAGTTGCATCCAGCCGTCCGCCTAATCCTGTTTCAAGAACTATATAGTCGGGATTTTTATCATTAAAATATTTGAAGGCAAGCGCGGTTGTAATTTCGAAGAAGGTAGGTTTATGTTGATCGATTAAATGATCAATTGAATTAATAAATTCAGATATGTATTCATCGGATATTTCTATTCCGTTAATTCTGATCCGTTCATTAAACCTGACAAGATGAGGCGACGTATAAAGCCCGACATTAAATCCCGCTTCATAAAGAATTGATGCGATGAAAGATGAAGTACTCCCCTTACCGTTAGAACCGGCAACGTGGAAATATTTCTTACCGTGGTGAGGATTGCCTATCAGCTCAAGAAGCTTTTCTATCCGTTCCAGTCCGAGTTTAATATCGAACTGGTGCATCGAATAGATCTTATTCAACGCTCTTTGTAAATCCATACTAAATCTGGAAGGAACCTGTAAGGTCGGTTAAATTAATCAATGAAATTTTCTCGCAGTAAGATTTGAGCCCTTCAACTATTTCCACTCCGGCATTCGGATTAATAAAATTCACGGTTCCAATCTGAACAGCCGAAGCTCCGGCAATCATAAATTCAGCGGCATCTTTCCAGTTCATTATTCCGCCGATACCGACAACAGGTATATCGACATTCCGTTTGATTTCAAGAACTTTTGCTAGAGCTACCGGCTTGATTGCGGGTCCGGATAATCCTCCGGTGATATTCTTTATCTTCGGTTTGCGGGTCCAGATATCGAACGCGGTGCCAACCAGCGTATTAATCGCGGAAACTGCGTCGCCACCTTCCTCCTTAACAACTTTTGCGAAGTCCTTGATATTCGAGACATTTGGAGAGAGTTTAATGATCAACGTTTTACCTGTCGCAGCCCGGACCTTCTCAGTAATTCTTCCGACAGATTTGATATCATTGCCAAATATTAATCCTCCCTCTTTAACATTAGGGCAGGAGACGTTTATTTCAAAAGCAGAGATAGTTTCGACCGGATCTAGAATTTTTGTACACTCAACATATTCCTCAATAGAACTTGCGGCAATATTACAGATTAAAGCTGTATTAAGCTCCTTTAGAAACGGAATCTTCTCTTTAATAAAAACTTCAACTCCAACGTTAGCAAGTCCTATTGCGTTGAGCATTCCGGAGGGAGTTTCAACAATTCTCTGAGGCGGATTACCTTTACGGGGTCTAAGAGAAAGCGACTTGGTAACGATCCCGCCCAGCTGACCAAGGTCAGTTAAATTTGAGATCTCGTTTCCGTAGCCGACAGTTCCGGAAGCGAGAAGAACGGGGTTCTTAAGATTAAGTTTTCCTATGCGGACTCCGAGGTTAATCCGGCTCATAATTTAATTCTCCTCGCATCGAAAACCGGACCGTCTTTACAAACAAGGAGGTACCCGTCCTCATCTGCTTTATCGACCGGACAGCCCTGACAAATACCGAAACCACATGCCATCGCGCATTCGGTACTTAACTGGCAATCGAGATTGTTCGAGATTGCAAATTGCTGTAGAGATTTCAGCATCGGATTAGGGCCGCAGGCGAATATCCTGATCTTCTTGCCTTGGAAATTCTGGAACTCCGATTTGAATAGCTCAACGACATTACCTTTGAATCCCTTAGAACCGTCGTCGGTTGCAACCGACAGATTTTTAAATCCGTATTCGATTAAATTCTTTTCGGATCTACCGCCCATGTATGAAATAATATTCTTATCAGCCGGAATTTCTTTAATAAGAAAAGTGAACGGAGCTGCACCTATACCACCCGCCATTATAACCGCAGTATCGAAATCACCGGAGTAATCAAACCCCTGTCCGAGCGGGCCAAGAATATCCAATTTATCGCCAACCTTTTTCGATGCAAGAATTTGCGTTCCTTCACCGTGGACATCGAACATAAAATGAATGTAATCCCCGTCGACTTCGCAGATGCTGAATGGCCGTCTGAGAAGCGGGAAATCCGATTCAGAAACTTTGATATTACAAAACTGTCCCGGTTTAACTGTCGATGCGATTAAAGGTGAATAGACTCTCAATAAATAAGTATTCGGGATAAGAAGCTGCAAGGATTCAACGCGCGCTATTTCGATATGCAAACGGATTACTCTGTTTAATTATTAATTATTTCAGAAAAAGATCAGGAACGCTTAGAAAATTTATCTTCTATGTTTTTAATCTTGTCGAGCCTTCTCTGGTGTCTGTCCCCTAAAAAAGCGCTCTTCAACCAAACGTCAACAATCGATTTAATGGTTTCTTCTCCCAGGGCTTTTGCGCCGAGGACCAGGATATTTGAATCGTTATGCTCACGGGAGCTCTTTGCGGAGAATTCGTTGTAGCAGGTAGCAGCCCGTATTCCGGGTACTTTATTAGCCGTGATGGCAGAAGGTATTCCGGTGGCATCGAGTATTATTCCGAGATCAAATTCTTTATTAACAACCCTGTAGGCTACATTGGAAGCTATATCAGGGTAATCGACAGGGTCTTCATTGTAGGTTCCAATATCAAGTACTTCATATGATTTCGATTTAAGAAACTCAACAACGATTTTTTTCATTCTTATTCCTGTATGATCCGAACCGATCAGAATTTTCAGTTTAGAACTGGCCGGATCAGAGATAGTATTGCCGCCACGGATTACCTTCATTCCCGAGTGCTTAATCCTGTCCAAAGCAAGGGGCGTAAGAAGATCATTTTTTGAGACAACAATTTCTTTTGCGCCGGATTTAATCAGTTTAAGAATTTCTATTTCAGTAAAAACTTTTTTCATCAGATAAGGTCTGTCCGTTTGTTCATTTTAAGATAGTCGACAATCTGCCTTACATCCTGAGCGTTATTCCTGTGACATACCAGAAGAGCTTCATTGGTATTAATAATAATAAGATTTTCAACACCGATAGCAGCGGTAAATTTCCTGGGTGAAAAGAGATACGAACCGAAAGTATTCTGTGCATATACATCGCCTACAATTGAATTCCCCTCCTCATTCTTTTCAGAGATTTCATAAACCGCTTCCCAGTTTCCAACATCATTCCAGTAAAAATCCGCTTTGGTAAGATAAACATTATCCGACTTTTCCATAACACCATAATCAATTGAAATACTTTTCAACTGACCATAGACCTGGACGAGCTGCTTTTCGAATTCAGGGGTTCCGATAGACGCTTCAATTTTGTCGAGGCCATCAGAGAGATCCGGAAGATACTTTTTGATTTCCTTTATGATAGAATCGACACGCCAGATGAATATGCCGGAATTCCACAGGAAATCCCCGCTTTCTATGAAACGGCGGGCAGTAGCGAGATTCGGTTTCTCGGCGAATGTTAATACTTTATAAATACTTTTTTCAATTCCCTCTTCATCAAACTGAATGTATCCGTAACCCGTCTCAGGCCTGTTCGGAGTTATTCCGATTGTAACGAGTCCGCCCGATTTATATGCATAATTGGCGGCGGTGATGAGACAATTCTTAAACTGCTCTTCATCTTTAATAAGATGATCGGAAGGTAAAGTAATAATAACAGCATCCGGATTTTTTGATTTAACCAGAACGGAAGCAAGGCCAATACAAGCGGCGGTATTCTTTCCGAAAGGTTCGTCAATAATATTTGCTTCGGGAATTCCGGGGAGCTGTTCCTTAACCCTCATCTTCTGAATTTTATTTGTAATGATTATTATATTTTCTTTTTTTACCAGGCCATCGAGTCTGTAAACAGTATCCTGTATCATTGTATTATTGCCGAAGATCCTTATCAATTGTTTCGGCTTCCGCTCCTTACTTCTGGGCCAGAATCTTGAACCTACACCTCCGGCCATAATAACAGCATATAATTCCATTACCTATCCTTTTTATTAGAAAAAATTGTTTTGCCGAAATTTTCGGCTCTTGTAAGATAATTGGTAATATCAACTTCTTTACCCCGCACTACAGCAACGATAACAATAAGGCATGATCTCAATGATTCAATTACATTGAGGCTCGGTGCAATTTTTTTCTTATTGATTAAATCGAGCCCGCCTGCAAAGATCTTATGCATATTCGAAAGAATTTCGAATCCGACTTTTTCGGAAAGAGCGCCATTATCATTAATAGTACGGATGCAGGTATTCATTTCGTTTTCAGTATAATCGTATTTAAGTACCCGGTTAAGAAAAGAATCGAAATCCTTAATAGGTCTCAACACTTTTTCTTCGAAGTTTTCGAAATTGAATTCATCCTCCTTGTTAAGTTCTTCAAATATCAGCGCTTCCTTAAGATCATCGGCAGAGGATCTTTTAGGGAAAGTCATACCCGCGGCCGGCTTATTCTGAGATTTTTCTTCTTTCGAATCGCGCCTGGTTAAGTCGACTTTAATCGGATTTTCATCGAGGCGCTGGAAAATGCTTCTCATCATTTGAGGAGTAACAACATCGAGAAGATAGTTCAGATCGCGCACAAGGTTATAACTATGTTCCTTGAATTTATCCGATAATTTCAGAAAATCGATCTTGCCTGTTTCCATGTAGACCTGATACTCGCTTAATTTAATTCCGAGTTTCGAAAGTTCGGTAACCTTCTTAAAATTTTTTAATTCTTCAGTCAAATTTTCGGAATCAGAGAGCCGTTCACGTATCAAGGCAACTGCTTCAATCTTTTCCGAACTTAAGCGGAGATTATTGGCGGCAGCATTGATACACTGAACAATATATTGTTTAGCAAGATCCAACTATAGATAGATTTTTCTGAATTTTGATAATCAAATGTAATGAATTTTAATGAAGATTTGCATCGGTATATAAGGGCTTTTAAAACACGGTTCATGAGTTTTACCGGACTCGTTGTTATAAAATTTTATTAGTGATATTTTAGTCCCGTAAAAAAATAATGAAAGGAGCAGAAATGCTGGTTACAACCACAAATACTATTGAAGGGAAAAATATAGTTAAATACCTGGGCCTCGTTTCAGGTGAGGCAATCCTGGGCGCGAATATAATAAAGGATTTTTTCGCCAGTGTGAGAGATATTGTGGGCGGAAGGTCGGCAGCTTACGAATCTGAGTTAAGAAAGGCCAAGGATATCGCCATTTCTGAAATGAAGGATCAGGCTCTAGCACTTGGCGGGAATGCCGTTATTGCAGTCGATCTCGATTATGAAACGATTGGTCAGGGCAGCATGCTAATGGTTTCAGCATGCGGAACCGCAGTTCAAATTGAAGAATAGCGTCTTATTAATGAATGAGTCTTCAGGAATAGAATTCTGAAGACTCAAATACAAATCTAATTATTTCCATTCCCTGGAGATCTGTTCAATCCTGCTCCAGGCCCTCATAAAATTGCCGCTGCAGATCTTTTTAATATCCTCTTCAGAATAACCTGCTTTCAGCAATTCATAAATAAGATTTGGAAACTGCGATACGTCTTTTAATCCGTAGGGGAACGAATCTCCTGCACCGTCAAAATCGGAACCGAGCCCTACATGGTCAATCCCCACCAGTTTTACAACATGATCGATATGTTTAACAACATCTTTAACATCTGCATATCCGATCGGATTATTCTTCCAGTACTGTCTGGAGAATTCAGATGCGCGCGGGTCGTTAGACGGTATATTATTATCTTTTAAGTAAGCAGCAACCGCAGCTCTATTCTTTGCCTCCCGGTCCCTTATTTCCTGACTGATAAAATTGGATACAAAAGCTATTTGTATCACGCCGCCATTTTTGGCAAGAGCTTTAATCATATCGTCGCTCATATTACGTTCCCAGCCGGGAGTAAAAGACCTGCATGATGAATGAGTTGCTACCACAGGAGCTTTTGTTATTTCAATTACCTGGTAAAAGGCATCGTCGGTTATATGCGAAACGTCGATCATCATACCGATTCTGTTCATCTCTTTAATCAATTCCTTACCGAACGGGCTAAGACCTTTCCACTTTCTTTCAGGATCATAGGAAGAATCGCAGATATGGTTGCTTTTAGAGTGTGCAAGAGTAATGTACCTGATTCCCCTGTCATAAAAGTAAGTAAGGTTTTTCAAATCTCCTTCAATCGGAGCACCGTTCTCCATTCCCATCGGGAGGGACATTTTCCCTGATTTGAAATTCTTATGGATATCGTCCGTACTTTTTGCATAAGCGAATTTATCCGGATATGAATTAATAATTTTTTCAACAATATAAATTATACTATCAGCTTCCTCTTTCGCACCATTATTTTCATATCGAGGGGAGACAAAGATCGACATAAAAGGAACATCGAGTCCCCCTGCTTTGGCGCGGGGATAATCGAAATCGCCGCCGGTTTTTTTTGTAATATCCTCCCAATTATATTGAAGTCGGCCGGGAAGATCTATATGACTGTCTATAATTATAATTTCCTTTGAAAGACGGTCCGCTAATTTCCTTAATTCATCTTCGGAACCATTTGCGAATGATAATGTTGAAGCGATCATTAGATATACCAGAAATGTTTTCATTTACAATTGCCTTTGATTTTTGGAACTCACATTAAAAAATAATATTAAACCAGATTATTCCAAAGAGAAGAGAAAAAACGGTTATAATAATTCCCGATTTCAGATATTCGAAGAAAGAAAGTTTTATGAAGTGTTTTTTGGCAGATTCCGCTACAATAAGATTTGCAACCGAACCGATGAGAGTAAGATTCCCCGCAAATGTAGTAGCCATTCCGAGAATTAGCCAGGCCTGTTCCGGATTAGCAAGACCGGGAATAATCGGCCGGTAAAGCAGCACTGCGGGAACGTTTGAAACGATATTGCTTAGCAATGCCGAAGAGATTGAAAAGGAAGCAATCCCTTCCGTTATATATGGCTGAAGGGTTAATGAGAGGTACCTTCCGAACCCTGCCGATTCAATCGATTTTGTGACAACAAATAATGCCGAAAAAAAGACAAGCAAGGACCAGTCGATCTCATGGAATACTCTTTCTGGTTTAAGACGCCTTGTAATAAGTAACAGTGCGGCGCCGCCGAATGCCGCCAGAGTAACAGGAACTCCCGAAAAAAATGCCGCAATCATAAGAACTGACGCAAAAATACTTTTAATAAGCAAAGGTTTGTACGGCTTGACCTTTTCCAGTTCAACTTTTTCGAAACGGAATTTCCCGAATTCTTTTTTATAAATAACAATTATTACAATCCATACAATAAATAATCCTACGAGAGAAGGCGGAGACTGATACAAAGCATAATTTGAAAAAGAGATTCCGGATGAAACACCGATTATCATATTCTGCGGGTTACCTATTATGGTTGCAGAAGACCCGATATTGGCCGCTGCCACGAGACCGATAAGATATGGTACCGGATTCCTTTTTAGAGCAAGTGTAACTTCAATAACAAGCGGAGTGAATATTATTACAATAGTATCGTTCAAAAAGAAAGCCGAAAGAACACCTGACGAGAAAATAATCAGGGCCAGGAGCTGATTCGGCGTTTTAGCGAAAGAAATAATTTTCGATGAGACTATTTTAAAGAAGCCGCAGATTCTCAGGTTGCCGTTTATAATCATCATTGAAAAAAGAAGCAGGATTGTATTAAGGTCAATAGAATCGTAGGCCTGCTCAAGAGAAATTGAACCGATAAAAATAAGTACGGCCGCACCTACCAGAGCAATTGTAGCACGGTTCATACGGAAAGCCGGATAACTTCCAACGGCAATTCCGTAGAGAGTAAAAACAATTACAAACAGAGACGCATAATGGAATAGAGTCATATAAATATTTAATAGAGGCAGCCGGTAAATATCCGGCTACCATTAAATTATTATTTTGAGGGAATTGTAATCAAATCCTCCTGAGGAGGGATCAGATATTCGGCGCCTGTTTCAGTAACGACAGCCATTTCCTCTACAGAGATTGTCTTTGTCTCTTTTTTATTTTCATCCAGGTACCAGCAGAAAAATCCGTCGTACGCAAAGACCTGTCCGGGTTTCAATTTAAGAGCAGCGCTTCCCATCGGTTTATCGCCACGTTGAGCACCGCTGAGCGAAGGGCCGATATCATGAGCAACATATCCGACCGGGTGGCCCGTTCCCCACATTACCGGAAGAGACCCCTGTTGTTTCATCCAGTCTCGCTGGGCTTTATCGACATAGAATCCTTCGATACCGGGTTTCATAGTTTCGAGGACAATTCTGCTTCCGCGTTTCGAGTTTTCCCATTTCTGCAGAATATCCTGCGGAGCTTCCTTCTCACCCGGTTTAAGGACATAAGCAAACCTTTGAATATCGGTCACCCAGATATCATAGACTTTAATTCCGTGGTCAGTCTGAATCACATCGCCGGGTTGAATTATTTTTTCAGTTGCATGAGAGTGTCCCCTGTCGATACCGGAATTCACATTCGGATTCTGATCAGCCTGCCAGGCATCCCCAACACCGAATTCTCTCATCCTCTTTTTAATATATTTAGCAACATCAGAGTCTTTAGTTTTACCGGGAATAATTGTTTTATAGGCTTCGATCTGGATCTGTTCAGTAAGAAAGGCAGCCTGCCTCATAATTTCGACTTCGGCCGGAAGTTTAATAGAAAGCCAGTTGGTAACAATAGGATCCGAAGAAACAAGTTTAGAGTTTATCCCGGGCCCCAATTCCTTTTCCATTTCAATCCGCTGTGTATATGAAAGTCCGTCGGAAATATTTCTTGGCGAACTGTTTATTCCGACTTTTTCAGGATTATTTTCTTCAATCAGTTTCTTAACTTCCAGCCATACACTTGAGCCGCGTTCTATTTCGACCACACGGTCATGAAGTCCAACATCTTTAAGAGCCATCGCCTCCCCGACCGGAGAAACAGCAACTGAAACAACTTTATCACCTTTAAGGAAGAATAAAAAAGCAGCCGTACCGCCGGCATTTTCACCTCCGACATGAACAGCAAGAGGATCATTATCATTTTCCCTGCAGATGATAAGCCAGGAATCGATTCCGGCTTCTTTCATTGCTGCGGGCAGAAGCTTCTCAATTCTTTCTTTCCGGATTGACGGCCACGGACTATTAGCATGATCAAAATTAAATTGTTTCACCTGTCCCTCTATTATCGTAGGAAGAAGTAATAGGAAAATCAAATTAGCAGTTAAGTATCTTGAGAATAATGAACTCAATTTCATTTTATACCTCATGTTTGGTTTTAAATCCTTTGACCATCCACTTCCTTGCGAGAAGGAGGCTTATAGGGGTAATAACGGCAATGAAACCGTAAACTAGCCACATGAATTCCGTATTCATTTCCGCCGGAGGAGTATCTGCCGGACAATACTGCATAAGGAACCAGCCGGAATAAAGACTAGTAACAACTTTTGTAAGGAACCACGGGAACTGTCCGATTCCCATATAAATTCCCGTCATATTTTTCGGTGCAATTTCAGCAACCCATTGCAGGAATCTCGGCTGCCACATTGCTTCACCTATCGTCATTATAATCAGGTAAGCGAGCAGAGTACCCATACCGGGACCAAGTGCAAGAATAAAAGTAGGCGATGCCATAACGAATGTACCGATAATCATCATAGTGTATGCATTCTTTTTCGATGTCAATGCCGCGATCATCGGCGTTAGTACAAATATTAAGATCGGGTTAAGGTTAACAAAGAACTCAAAATTATTCTGAACAAAACCATCGAAAGCGCGGCTGGTGTAAAGAGGAATAGTTAGCCAGTTGTGAGCAAAGAGAGTTTGGACAGGGATAAGTATGAATATGAAAAAGAGAAAACGCTTATCCTTCAGCGGAAAGTTTTTAAGGTAGAATTTAAGCTTTTCCTTCGCGGACATTTTGGAAAGCTCGTCCTCATTCTCTTTCTGATTTTCGTTTTTATCTTTTGAAGCAGTTTCAATTGCGCTGGCTACCGCTTTTTTTGTCATGATAAAATAGACAACAGCAATACCGGCAACTGTGAGGGCAGCATAGACCCAGAATACGCCAAGAATTCCGGCCTCTCTTCTAACGGGCGGTGAAATTAGACCGGGCAGATAACCGCCAAGGTTCATAAGAGCATAAAGCATTGCATATCCCATCGCGGCAGTATTTTCATTTGTAAATTTTTTAACCGCAGCATACGCAGCCGGCTGATACATACCGTATCCGATAACTATACCGAGTATTCCCAGCATGGCATAAATATGACCTGAACCCCAGAGCCCCGGAGTGCCGAGATGAGGTGCGGTGGAAAGGAAAATTCTTCCGACGAGCATGAATGACAAAGCATAAAGGAGTGCTTTGCGGACGCCAACAATATCGACTGTAGCACCCAGGAAGAGCATACTAAGTGTAATTCCTGCGGTAAGAACTCCAACCATATTACCCGCACGGATATCATCGAGCTGAATAAATTCATTAAAATAGATGGCAAGCAATCCAACAACGCCGAAGTAAGTAAGCCCTTCCAATATATAAGAGAAATTCAATCCGAGGAGGGCACGTGACGTATGTACTAGATCGATAAAAGGCTGAGTTACCTCCCAGATAATATTTGTAAAGGTGTCCTTTTCATCCCTCTCAATATTATTTTTATTTAAAATCAGAAGGACCAGAATGAGTGCAACGGGTGGAAGAACCATTGCCACAAGGAACATCAGTTTAGCATTAAATCCTTTCCTTATTGCAAGCCTGGTGCCTCCAAGTAAAAGAACAAAGTAAACTATCAGACCGATACCAATGATAGATACAAGTAGATCCATAAATCACCTGTTTAGTTTTTAGATTATATTCACTTCACTAATGAGTTCAATTCCGAAATTTGATTTTACATCCTCCATAATCTTTTCAACGAAGTTCAGAATCTCCATTCCGGAGGCACCGCCGTAATTAACAATAATTAATGCCTGTTTCCCATACGAGCCGACATTTCCGATTCTCTTCCCTTTATAACCGCATTTTTCAATAAGCCATCCAGCAGAAATCTTGTAAACCGAATCATTCACTTTGAAGGCGACGATATCAGGATGTTTTTTTATCAATGAATAGTAATACTCATTACTAACTTCCGGATTTTTAAAGAAACTGCCGGCATTTCCGATAACCAGAGGGTCGGGCAATCTGCTTTCCCGTATTTTTCTAACCGTCTCGCGAACAGTTCTTATCGTTAAATCTTTATCAGGAATATTTTTTAATTCATCGTATAATGATTTGTATGAAAGATTCAATTTTTTCTGTTTCGATAAACGAAAGGCAACTCTGGTAATAACCGATTTGTTTTTTAATTGATTTTTAAAAATGCTGTCCCTGTAACCGAACCTGCAATCTGACTTATATATTTTTTTTAGAGAACGGGTTTCCAGATTAATGTATTCGAGGTAATAGAAATAGTCTTTCAATTCAACACCGTAGGCACCTATATTCTGAATTGGAGCGGCACCTACGGTTCCCGGAATTAATGTAAGGTTTTCGAGTCCGTAGTATTCCCTCTCAACTGTATATGCAACGAGGTCATCCCACAATTCGCCGCCGGAAGATTCAAGGATTATTTCATCGGGACTCTCATCGATTATTTTTATTCCTTTTACAGAATATTTGAGCAGGGTTCCTTCGTAATTCCCTTTAAAGAGAAGGTTACTTCCACCACCAATAACAAGGAACCGGTCCGGTTTGTAATATCGGGATTCCAGGAAAGGGAATAATTGATCTTCGTTTTCAATCTCAATAAAATAGGAGGCGTAAACATCGAGTCCGAAGGTATTAAGATTTTTAAGCGGATAGTTTTCGCGAATATTCATTAAGCCACAAGATTTTCATTCAAAATATAAAGCCGAGTTATTCCTTTTTCCAATTAATATTTTTGATTTGGTATCCATCGGACTGAAAAAGAATTCCGCCTGATAGGTCAGTTCTATAAATTTCGATCTCTCTATTATTAAGCTGTTGGATAATTTCCGGGCTCGGATGCCTGAATTTATTCATAACACCGGCAGAAATAAGAGCATAATCCGGTTTAACAGCGTCGAGAAATTTTTCACCAGTGCTGGTTTTGCTGCCATGATGCCCAACTTTTAGAACATCTGATTTTAGAAAGCCACCATAATTGCCAATATAGAAATTCTCCGCTTTAATCCCCGCGTCGCCTGTAAATAGAAAAGAGGTTTTGCCGTAGACAAGTTTAAACACTCCGCTTTTATCATTCATACTAAGATTTTTAAATTCATGACAGAGTGTATCGTTGAGAATATACAACCTGACATTACCAACTGGCATCATACTTTTACCGAAGTATTTAACAGGAACCCGGTGGGTTTTGATCACATCTTCAATTTCGATATCCCCGGGTTCTGAAAAATTGGGAACAGGTATGCAGATTTGCCAAATCCGGTTATTTTTTATAAGCGATATGTACCCACGATAATGATCGGCATCGGCATGAGTTATAAATCCGTAATCGATTTTATTGATACCTAAATGTTCGAGTAAGGGGATTATTACTCTGCTCCCGTTATCAAAAGTTTCTGTTGCATCGCCGCCGTCTATCAGAGCTGTTTTACCGTTCGGAAACTTTATTAGAATAGCATCACCCTGGCCAATGTCTATTAGATAAACTGAGAGTATATTTTCTTTCAATAGTTCCCTGTTATCCAGAGTGAATCCAATACTCATTATCAATATTGACAGAACGACGGCAATTATTCTGGATTTGAGAGAGACAAGATAATTCCGGAATAAAAATATAACAGTTACAATTCCATAAAAAATAAGAGAATCGTAAAGTGAGAACTGCCGGATAAAGATGAATGAGTAATTTTCATTCCCGAAGAAACGGACAATAGAAAAAAGTATGAAGGAGAGTAATTCGTTTGCAGAACCGGATATCATTCCCAGAATGGACAGTATGGACCCAGTAAAAATTGTAAAGATTCCGAGTCCAACAATCATTCCGATCATCGGTATAACGATAAAATTCGCGATCAAAGCTATAACCGATAATTTGTGAAAATAAAAGAGTGTAAACGGGAGTGTCCCGATTTGAGCTGCAAATGAGACAGCACAAAATAGAAGGATATATCTTAACGCAGAGGATTTAATTTTCATTTTAGCGATCCGTGAAGCGATGGGCGGATAAAGAAGTACAATGGACAATACGGCAGAGAAAGAGAGCTGGAATCCGGGTGAAAAAAGATCGGATGGATTGAGAAGCAGAATAATTAGAGCGGCAAAAGAAAGCGAGTTGATACTATTGTAATTCCTTCCAGTTAAAGGAGATGCGATCATTACAAGAGCCATGATAGTTGCGCGGACTACAGACGTGGGATAATTAGTGATTACCATAAAAAGTAGAAGGCCCAGAATTGTAAATCCGTATCGTACATATGGATTGAAACGTTTGAACAGTACTACAAAAATCAGAACAACAAAACCGACGTGCAAACCTGAGACCGCCAGAACATGCACCACACCTGAATTTATAAATTCCGTTCTTATATCGTAATCGATCATGCTTCTGTCTGCAAGGAGGAGTCCGCGCAGCAGTGCAGTTGTAGAATTATTATGATACTTTGTAATTAAACCGTCGATACTTTTTCGTAATTCAAACGGAATATTTTTAAGGACGGATGATTCACCGGGCAGTATAGAAACATCTCCGGTTTTATAGACGTATATTAGTCCGTGGATGCCGTTTTCAGCAAGTGCCGATTCATAATCAAACTCACCGGGATTCCGCTGATTCCTTGGGCGGCTGAGTGTACCTTTAACAGCAAGCCGGTTTCCTATCAGAATCGAAGAATAGAATTTTTCCAGATTCTTTCTGGAATCTTTTACGGAACAGACAAGATTAATACTTCCTGCCGCTGTTTTCTTATTCAGCCTAACTGAATCCGTTTCTATTTGGAAAACAACTTTATCCTCCCGGATCAGGTTTATATCTGTAATTGTCCCGAAGATCAGCGCATTTTTATTGACAGGTAATTCAAAGGGAAATGTTACTCTTACATTCTTATATATTGAGAAATGAATCATTCCGTAGAGAACAACAGAGATAGATATTAAAAGTAAATTGAAAAATGTTTCCTTTCTTCTTGAGATGAAATAGAGGAGAAAGATTAATAGAAGCGAACCGGAAAAGGATATTACAAGAGGGATTAGCAGAATACTAAGAATTGATTGTAAAATAAGACCGCAGATAAAAAGCAGGACAAATTTTATAAGCGGATAGTCATTCAATCATACATCTCCATAATTGCGGGTTTAATGTCAGAAAGTTTTTTAATTTTTTTTGCAAGAATTGAGGCATTCTTTCCAAATGTCATTCCGAGCGCCGGGTTAAGAGTATGCATCTTAATTGACATGTCTTCGTAATTACCGTGATCGGAACAGACAATAAGAGTCATATCACGTTTAAGATTTTTTGAGAGATGTAGAAGGAAACCGTCCAGCACACCGGCAGTGTATTCAAGCCAATCGGTATTTCTGCCGTGTCCGAGATGATCGGTATGAAATATTTCGAACAGAGTGAAGTGGTGTTTGCCTGCAATTCTGATCAGCCGGTTGGCAGCAGTTTCGGGTTTAATTACCGGGAGTTTATAATTCATCCGCTCGGCAAGCCGGCGGTTGTCTATTTCAGCACTCAAGGCTCGCCCTTTATGGAGATCGGCTATTTTATTTAGTCTAATTCCCGTTAACAGGCAGCTTAAAGTAGTAACACTGAGCCGGCGTCTTCCGGAGTTAACATAATCGAAAAAAACTTTAGGATAAGCATTTACAAAAGAAACTTTCATTCTCCGGCTTTTAAATTCCCTTAGAATGTTTTTCTCCTTAATGATAGGTACAAGTGTTGAATAGGGATAAGGTCCGAAATGCTTTCCGATAATTTTCTGGGCATTAACACCGCAGAAGATGGAAGTCTGACCGGTTCCGCTAAGTGGGATATCCGGTATTCCCATTCTGGCATCCACGGGGAATAGATTCCCGTAACCGTTGGAAAGGCGCTGATTATCGAGGTGAGGTATCGAGCCGAAATTCTCCGTGAATGTTTTGAAACCGAATTTGAAGAAAGGATTGAATTCGTGATCCTTCTTCCCGATTCCCACACCGTCGATGAATATCATAATTGTAGAATGCAATCGAACTCCCTTCAATTATCAAAAAGAGAATGGATCAGGGCCCGCTTGATGAGCAAGAGAATCATCATTCCCCTTTTGACTCAACAATAATGGTAACAGGTCCATCATTAAATATCTTTACCAGCATCATAGCGCCGAAAATGCCCCCTTTAACTTTAGCTTCTCCAAGATTTTCCTTCATCCTGATTATAAATTTATTGTAGAGGTCATTTGCAGTATCAGGCCGCGCAGCATCAGTAAAACTCGGCCTGTTCCCTTTTCTAGTATCGCCGTAAAGTGTAAACTGAGAGATAACGAGAACCTCGCCATTAATATCTTTAAGGGAAAGATTCATCTTATCATTTTCATCTTCAAAAATCCTGAGGTTGGAGCATTTATCCGCGACGAAACTGAGATCTTCAGCGGTGTCCCCCTCTTTAACACCAAGCAATATTACCATTCCTTTACCGATAGATGCCGAATAATTATGCGAGGGGATTTCAACAGATCCTTCAGTTACTCTTTGAACAAGCGCTCTCATTTTTTTACTCCGTAAATTACCCTATCAATTCTCTGATAGTCCTGAATAATTTTAATTTCTCCGAATCCGTTATTCTCCAGAATCGACTTTACTGAATCAGACTGGCCGAGACCAATCTCGAAATAGAGATAACCACCGGGATTCAATTTTTCGTCTGCAAAGCTGCTGATCCTTCTGTAGAAATTAAGACCGTCCATATTATCCGACAGAGCATTTTTCGGTTCATACAGAATAATTTCCTTTTGTAATGAACCGTATTCCGAATCACTTATGTACGGAGGGTTGGAGACAATAAGATCGAAATGGGAATCAGCTGCAAAACCGTTGGAGAGAATATCGGCCTTAATAAATTTAACATTATTAACATTAAGCCTCCCGGCATTTGATTCTGCAGTTTTCAAAGCTTCTTCAGAAATATCGATTGAAAGGAGATCGCCGTCCGACAAATTTTTTGCAAGTGACACAGCTATATTACCTGATCCGCTTCCTATATCAAGGATTTTAATCGGGCCATCAAATTTGTGATTATTAATAATCGTTTCCACGAGGATCTCGGTTTCCGGCCTGGGAATTAGGACGGAGGGGTTGACAAGGAAATTAAGTCCATAGAAATCAGTATTACCGATAATGTACTGTACTGGTTCATACTTACCCCTGCGTGCGATCATACTACGAAATTCATCTACTTCATTTTCAGAAAGGGGTTGTTCGAAACGAAGATAGAGATCGAGCCGTTTGCATTTGAGCAGATGAGACAGAAGCAGTTCTGCATTAATCCGGGCCGAGGGAATCTCTTTCTTCTCAAAATATTCTGTAGCTAATTTAAGCGCATTTAGTACTGTTAGCATAGTTGATTTAAATTTGCTTCTTTAAAATACGAAAGGGGAAGCATAAAATACTTCCCCATTCTAATGATTATATAAAAATCATTATTTATACGTCGACAGTATATAATCGACCACAGCTTCCGCTTCTTTAGGTTTTAAACCCTGATTCGGCATCGGAGGATATTCCGGATTTACTTTAACAGGATTAAGAACAAACTGAACAAGCTCGTCTCGTTTGCCTTCGTATTTTGGAAGTACTTCCTGATACGGCGGACCGACCAGTTTACGGTCGAACTGATGGCACGCTATACACTTGCCGTTATAAATATCCGCACCGTTAACAACCTCTACTACAAGGCCGAATTCCTCTTTAACTTTTTTCTGATAGTCCTCATAATTTGCAGCAAGAATTGCAAATTGTTTTTTAGTGGAAGTATCGAATGCATACTGATCTTTTATAATCAGGAAAGCGAAGAGAAGAACGAAGAGATAGATGAGCAGAGAAGCAAATTTTGTACTCGATTCTTTGAGCATCATGTAGAACAGAATCGCAATGAAAAGAACTAAAATCAGAGCAAGGAGGGCGTAACCAAATACATCGAAAGAAAAAGATTCAACAGGTTTTACCATAACATTAAGAATAATTAGAAGAGGCAGTACGACTGTAGCAACGGCTCCGATCTTCAACGAATAGTTTCTAACTAAATCAAGGTAATCTTTTTCTCCTGAGAAATCAGGCTCAGCTTTGAAATATTTATATAAGACTATTGCCGCAGTAATCGCAAACGACGCAACAAAAAACTGTATAAAGTAAACGATAGCTTTCAATGAAAAAATCAGTCCGGTCAGATTATTATTCTCCGACCAGTTAGCAGAATCGCCCGCGAGCTGCACAGAAGCAATGAACAGGTATATCGAGACCAGAAGAAGGATCCATCCGTACCATCCCGCTTTTTTATGCAGACTGGAGGTTTTAGATGAATAGTGCGGCAATTCACCGGGGACTTCGGTTCCAGTTCCCTTTTTTGAAGCAAACTCAAAAATGTCTTTCAGATGGAAAGTATATTTATAAGTATAGATGAGTACTAAAGAGACAGCAAGAAAGATAGTTGAGATTAAAATATATTCAGGTACATTAAGACCTGAAAGGTGAAGAAGCTGAGCATAACAGAATGCTGAGCTAATTAAAGGAACAATTCCCAGAGCAAATGAAACGCTCTTATTAAATGTAATCTGATCAATCAGTTCTTTTGCAAATCGGTAATACTTGTTATCCGTTTCCTTTTTTCTTTCGAAGTAAAGGGAGAGCGAAAGAGAACCGAATAATATGCTCAGATACGGCAGGAGAAGAAGATAAGTTAGTACAAGAAGGTATTTGAGCAATACCATATGATGAGCTGACTGAGGTAAAACAAGATTATCTAAAAAGTCCATATTCCCTACCGTTAAAATTCTGTTAGTAACAGTTTATCAATTGAGATGATAACTATTATTGCAAGCACATAAAGGTTAACCGAAATAAACGCTTTTCTGAATTTAATTTTTTCCAGATAAAGACTTAAAATTCCTTTGGTATCAAAAAGAAGCCACGCACCGATCAGTATCATCGCAATTAATGAATAAATAGTGGATGAGACATTGAACACAGGAATTAACAATCCACTTACAGCCAGCGCGGCAATCCAGATAAATGTAATGCGGCTGAGCTGGATATTGGAAAACTTTTCCGTTAATGTCGGATATCCAGCGGAAGTATAATCCTTTCCGTAAATAAGCAGAAGGAGCCAGAAATGAGGAATCTGCCAGATAAAAAAGAAGAGAGCAACCGTTAAGATCTGAAAATCGGAAGGATTGCCTCCGGAGGCAGCCCAGCCGATGACTGGCGGAATAGCACCGATAAGAGAACCGGGTACAACGGCCATGACATATTTTCTTTTAAGCGGTGTATAGATCAAATTATACCAGACGAAAGCAAGCAATCCAAGCATAGCCGCAGTAAGATTAGAAGAGAAGTAAATTACTAAGAAACCGGCGATTAAAAGAGACAGAGCAATCAATAGAGCGGCTTTTTCCGAAACTGCTCCGGAGGGAATCGGGCGGTTTTTAGTACGTTCCATAAGCGCGTCGTATTCACGCTCCTGGTACTCATTCAATGCCGAAGATCCGCTTGCAAGTATGAACACACCGAAGACAGGAAGTAAAATGTGCCATGTAAGATGACCGGAATGGATTATATATCCGACAGATGCCGAGACAGCTACAAAAAAAGTAATTCTTACTTTGCAGAGTTCAACGAAAAGTTTAATATGTTTTTTAAGATCTGTCAATATTCTGTTTAAGATTATTTTTCCTGATCATTCTTTTTATTCAGCCACTCATAAAATTCGAATTCTGGAAGAACTTTTACTTTAGTATACATCATAGAGTGGTTTAATCCGCAATACTCGGCACATGCAATATCAAAGGATCCAACCTGATCAGCAGTAAATCCGAGGTAAGTCGTTTTCCCGAACATTACATCCTCCTTAATCCTGAAGGCCGGGATATAGAGAGAGTGAGTAACATCGGCAGATTTCATTTCAAGTTTTACCGGTAAAGACTGCGGGACGTACAGAGTGTCGAGTTTCTTTCCGTTAGGGTATTCAAATTCCCATGCCCACATTCTTGCAGTAGCATGGATGACATAAGCATTTTCCGGTATATCACGGTAATCCCTGAATCCGGTATATCCAAAGTAGAACATCGAAAGCACGAGAATGGTTGGAACTACAATCCAGATAATTTCGAGCCAGATATTTCCGTGTATGTCAACCGGTTTATGGCCTTTCTTTCTGTTGTATTTAAAAACAAAATAGATCATCACCGCCGTAATTCCCAGAAGCAGAATTACAGAGATGCCAACAATATAGAGCATTACAAAATCTACAGTTTCAACATGTTGTGTTGGTGCTGGCGACATTTATAAACCTCAACGATATAGAAAATCAAAAAATGTTAGAATGAAAATTACCAATAAAGTAAAGCCGCTTAAAAGGAGGAAGACTTTAAAAATCTTTTCATCGAACTTAATATGCATAAAAATATTAATAACGAGAGCCGATTTGACAGCAGCGATTAAGAGTGCGACCAAAAGAGTATATCTACCAAGACTTACGCCGGCAACAGTAACCGTAATGGAAGTAAAAGCAAGCAGAGCAAGCCAGACTAAGACGTAGGTTCCGTAACCAATATGGTGATTATGTTTTTCTTCGTGCATGAATTCCTCATTGAATTAAATAGAATAAAGGAAAAAGGAAGATCCAGATCAAATCGACAAGGTGCCAGTAGAGTCCGGAGTTTTCAAGTTTTGTATAATTATCGAATGTAATCTTGTCTTTAATGATCATTACAAGAATAATGGAGAGTATAACAATTCCGATCAGAACGTGCAGTCCATGGAGTCCGGTCATTACATAGTACAATCCGAAGAAGAGGATCTGCCCGTTAGGCAGACTCAGAAGTTCATCCGATCCGGGATAGATTCCGTGAGAGAATTTTGCAGACCATTCAAAGTACTTATTAATCATAAACATAAAAGCGAAAGTAAGAGTCAGCGAAAGCATAAGAACCGATAAGAATTTATTTTTTTTCTGCAATGCAGCAATCGAAAGTGCAACAGTAAGACTGCTGGTAAGCAAAATCACGGTATTGAGTGTACCGATTCCGGTATTTAATTCCATTGCAGCGAGATGAAACTGTTCAGGATGCTGGTAACGATAGACGGCATAGACAAGGAACATTCCGCCGAAAAGGAGTAATTCGGTAAAGAGGAAGAGCCACATCCCCATTTTCGCACCTACATCATCGCGATGGACATGATGTACCGGGGCAGTATCAGCGTGATTACTCATTTTTCATCTCCTGCAACTGACTGAAATCGTACGGTTCATGTGTCACTTTTGGAATCTCCTTGAAGTTTTCCATTGTAGGCGGTGATTGAATATGCCATTCGAGCGTAACGCCTCCCCACGGATTAGGTCCGGACTTTGGACCTTTTAAAAGAGCGTAAATTAGGTAGCCGACTATAAAGAAAATAGTTGCGGCAAGAATCCAGGAACCGATTGTCGAGATAAGCTGAAGCGAGGCAAATTCCGGGAGATAGTCGTAATATCTTCTAGGCATTCCCATATAACCCATAATAAATTTCGGGAAGTAGAGCATCATAAATCCGACAAAGAAACCGAGGACACCAAGAGCGGCAAGTTTATCGTTATACAATCTTCCGAACATTTTCGGGAACCAGTAATGGATAGCTGCAAAAAATATTGTTCCGGTTCCACCGAACATAACAAAATGGAAATGCGCAACAACAAAATATGTATCGTGAACATGAATATCGGTTGCAAGAGAGCCGAGTACCAGTCCGGTAAGACCGCCGATAGAGAAAAGAAAAATGAACGACATAACCCATAGGAAAGGCGGCTTAGGATCAATTGAGCCTTTATACATTGTAGCGACCCAATTAAAAATTTTAACACCGCTTGGGAGCGCTACAATAAAAGTAAGTAGTGAGAAGACCCACCGAGCAGTATCGCTCATTCCACTAGTAAACATATGATGTGCCCAGACGAGATAACCGACAAACGCAATAGCAAGAGACGACATTGCAATAGCTTTATAACCAAAAATCGTTCTGCGTGCAAACGTCGGAATTATTTCGGAAACTACGCCCATAGCAGGAAGGATCATAATATATACAGCCGGATGGGAATAGATCCAGAACAGGTGTTGAAAGAGAATAGGATCGCCTCCGAGTGCCGGGTCAAAAATTCCGACTCCGAACAATCTTTCAAGAATAACAAGAACTATTGTAATTCCAACAACAGGAGTAGCAATAATCTGTATCCAAGCAGTCGCATAGGTAGCCCAGACAAAAAGAGGCATCTTAAAGAAGGTCATCCCCGGGGCTCTTAAACGATGAACCGTTGTAATAAAATTTAATCCGGTAAGGATAGATGAGAATCCGAGAATAAATGCGGCCAGCAGCGGAAGAGAAACATTTGTATTACTTCGCACGCTGTAAGGAATATAGAATGTCCACCCTGTATCAATCGCTCCGCCGGGTAAGATAACAGCCAGAAGAGCCAGAATCGCACCAAATACATAGACGTAATACGAAAGCAGATTTAACCGCGGGAACGCAACATCCCTCGCGCCTATTTGAATCGGCAGGAAAAAATTTCCGAAAATTGCCGGCAGTCCCGGTATGATGAAAAGGAAAATCATTATTACGCCGTGCAGAGTAAACAACGAATTATATGTCTGCGCTTCGACAATAGTTTTTCCGGGTGCAATTAGTTCAAGGCGCATCAGAACGCCGAGAATAACTCCTACCAGGAAGAAAAAGATGATTGTAATCCCATACATAATTCCGATTCTTTTATGATCGGTAGTAAGGAGCCAGGATAAAATCCCCGAATATTTATTAGTACTCTGCTGATAAAAATTTTTTTCATTTACGGTTGGATTACCGCTATTCATTTATTTCAACTCCCTCATTCTTTTTTTTTCTTTCTCAATAAAACAACCAGAAATATTCCAACACCAATCAGCATAACCGAACCTATAATTCTGGTAACATTTAAAGTATACTGTCTTCCTTCAGGGTCGTAACTGAAACAGAACTGGAGGACTTTGGAAATAGTCGGATTGGTCTTACCGGCTTTGGCATCGATAAGAGCCATTTTAACATCGAACGGATTAAATGTATTTCCGAACAGATAACGTGAAATTTTCCCGTCCGGTGAAATAGTTAAGACGGCACCGGCATGGATGTACTGACCATCATCACTTTTCTTAAAATAAAATCCTGCGGCATCAGTCAACTTTTTAATATTGACCGAATCCCCTGTAAGGAAAATCCAGTCAGCAGGATTGAAAGGACGTTTAAGGGTTTGAAGATAATTCTTTTTCCACTTTGAAGAGATTTCAGGTGTTTCCCTGTGATCGAAGCTGACAGCAATAATTCTGAAATCATCACCCGGTTCAAGCTGAACTTTATCGATTGTCCAGGAAAGTTCATTAAGCAGCGGACTGCAGATACCCGGGCACTCATAATAGACCAGAGCCAGGAGCACAGGCCGATCGATCAATTCTTTAAGAGTCTTCTCCTCTCCCTCGCTGGAGATAAATTTAAGATCCAGAGGGAGATAGTTGCCGAGTTTTTCATCAATTCCAACCTCTATTGGATTCTGACCATTAATACTTGTCAGGTAAAAGACGAAACTCATTACGATAAAAGAGGTTAGGTTAATTTTTCTAATTAGTTTCATTTCTATTCACTAAATCATGATTGAATTCAGATATTCGTAAATCGACCGCATTTCCGAATCAGTTACTCGAACAATTGAAGGATTAAAACCGAAATTCAAAGGAGCATTTTTTACAAATTGATGATATTTTTCGAATGAACCGAAACTGCTACCCGCAAAAGAATAGAGAATCCGATCCAGACTATTCGAATATGATAGGAGCAGGGCTGCTCCCTGATCCGATTTTGATTCCTCAATTCTTGTTTTAGCAACAGCGATTCTGGCTTGAATATCCAGATTTTCATCAAGTATTTTGCTGATAGCTTTTTCAACTGGAATCTGGTTAGGCTGAACTGTACCGGCTGAGAGATTATACTGAGCATTAAGCTGCTCAATCTGTTCATCTGTAATCTCCGGATAATCTGCTAAGGTTCTTATATAATGGATTATGTTGAACCGGTCTGAAGGCGGAAGATATTCATAAGCTGCCATTCCCCGCGAAAGTATCCCCTCCTGCAGAGTTTTATAAAGAGCATCCAGGGTTCTTCCGACAGTCCATCCCTCGGTCTCATGAAAATTTCTCGGCTTAGGATTCAATAAAAGTCCGGCCGGGCCATCTCCGAGTCCGCTATCACCATGACAGGATTTGCAATTAGCATCGTAGAGTTCTTTCCCCTTCGCAATCAATTCAGCCGTCGGATTCTTGACCGAGTTAAGATCAACAGCGGGAGTAATTCCGCCCTTCTTTTCATCGAGATCAAGTTTTATGTTCGAGATATCGGGAGCGCTAACGTTCTGTTCGTTAAAGGAGATTTGAATAAGTTTATGCCCGAAAAAGATTCCGAATGCAAGAAGGATGACAAAGAAATAGACAAAGAACCATCCGTATAATCTCAGCGGTGATTTAAGTAATTCTTTAAAGTCTATTTCGTCGCGGATTTTCTGTTTTTCCATAATTCAAAAATTTTATAATCTGAAATCAATTCCCCTTTTAAGTTTGGGGTCGCCTACCGGCACTAAATTATTTTTCTTAGATAGATTTACAAAGAGCAGAATAACAACACCAATGGAAAGCATCGGGAAAGCGAGTTCGATCCATCCGAACAGAGCCCCTACCTTACTGTAATTCGGCATTGCCAGCCAATAGAGATCATAGAGATGAGCAAAAAGGAGCCAGACAGACATAATCATCAATCTCTTAGGATCCATTTTGGACGGCTGAGTAAGTAATCCGAAATACGGAATAGCGAAGCGGATAAATATTAATCCGATAGAGACATACATCCAGTTACCCTCCCATCTCTGGAGAAACCAGAAAGTCTCTTCCGGAAGATTAGCATACCAGATAAGCAGGAACTGACTGAATGCGATATAAGCCCAGAAATTTGTGAAAGCAAACATGAAGGCACCGAGCGAGTAATAATGATCATTGGTTAATCCTTTAACAAGGTACCCGTTTTCATTCAACCATACTACTATCAGTGTTACGGCGGCAAAAGCAGCCAGGATCGATCCGGAGAAATAATAAACCCCGAAAATTGTTGAGAACCAATGGGGTTCGAGGCTCATTAACCAGTCAAATGCCGAGAACGAAATCGTAATCCCGAATACAGGAATAAACGCAGCAGAGAGTTTTATGTTTGTCTTTGTAAGAGTCTGATCGAAGGATGAATCCTGTTTCCTGGAATTTCTAGTAATGAAAAAATAGAAGACAATCCACAAAATCATGAATAAGGCAACTCTTACGATAAAAAACTCAGTATTAAGATAGGGAGCTTTCCCTTTTAGAATTTTATCTGCTTCAACAACCTCGGGATGCATCCAGTGAAAGATATCACCTAATTTAAAGAGTAAGGGAATTACTACAACAGGAAGGACAAGCAATACAGAAGAGAGAATTTCCGGAATTCTTCTAAACGGAGTACTCCAGACAGCACCAGCGACATATTCAACAGCCACAAGAAATAAGGATCCGAGGCCGATACTGGTAAGGAACATTAACATAATAATGTTATTGAACGCCGCACGTGACCCATCTACCAGATATGCTGCTGCAACACCTAACAGACCAATTACAAATAAAACCTGTCCGGCAATTCTCAATTTTCCCGGTAAATCTTTTTTCTGATAATCTACATTTTGAGTTGAACTCATTGTAAGTCAGACTCCTTAGCATTTAGCGCTCTTTGTAAAACTCTTGTGTAGTGAACGACAGCCCACCTTTCTTCAACCGTAAGTTGACCAGAATATGAGGGCATAATATTCTGTCCGTCTGTAATAACATGAAAAATCCGTCCGTCTTTCCAGGATCTAATCTTTTCGGAATGAAGAGAAGGAGGATTCGGGAATTGGCCTCTCAATCGGCTATCCCCTTCCCCGTAATAACCGTGACAGGGACTGCAGAATGTATCATATTTCTGCTGGCCTAATTCGAGCACTTCTTTCGAAACTGGGATAGGGTTGACAAGATTGGCTTCAGCAACTTCCGGCTGACCGGCGAACTGATACGGAGTGAATCCTCTGGCGATAGTTCCTTCAACGGGTTTTCTCATACCGAAGCCGTCAGAAAATACCTCAGAAACTGATTGAGGATTGAGTTTTGCCTGTTCCATCATCCAATCGAACGGGGGCATAAAGAGTAATTTATTAAGAGTGAAATATGTTACACCTGATGTAAGAAAAGCAGTAAAGAGGAGGAAGGCGATAAACTTAGGTTCGAGTATTTTGTGTTTATGAGCAATCTCATCGTTATCGTAATAGACAGCCGTTATTTCTTTGGCACCGCACTCGTTAAGGAATTTCTGGACGGAGGATTCTGAGAATAGTTTATCCTCGGCCTGGATACTAATACCGTACTTATCGGATGCTACCTTTTTCATATAATCAGTATCATGAAGTGGATGAGCATTGTTAGGCAATTTAAAGAAAACAAAAAGCATTGTAAGAACCGTAGCAATCGAAGCCGATAGAACGGTAACTTCGAACATCACCGGTACATACGCTGGGAATGAAAAGAACGGTTTTCCACCGATGACAATCGGGTAATCGACAGCAGACATCCAGAACATTAAAAGTAGAGCGGCCAGAGCACCGGACAGACCAACTACGAGAGCAACATAGCCGAGTTTGGAAGGCGGTAGTTTCATAGCCTTATTCATACCGTGCAGCGGGTACGGTGTATGAACATCGTACTTTTCAAATCCATGTTCCGAGGCTTTTCCGGCGGCATGGATTATTTCATCGGGTGTATCGAAGATACCGGTATAGCTATATAATATCTTATCACTCATTATCAATGATCCTTATGAGTAGGTTGAGCATCATCTACGACTGCTTTAACTTCTGCAATTGAAACAACTGGTAATGCTTTAGTAAATAATAAGATCCAGGTGAAGAAAAATCCGAAACTTCCGAGCAATATCATCGCGTCTACTAATGTTGGTGTATAGTATGCCCAGCTTGACGGGAGGTAATCTCTGGATAAGGATGTAACAACTATTACAAATCTCTCGAACCACATTCCGACATTAACGAATACAGCAACGACAAACATAACAGGTATAGATCTTCTAATCTTTTTGAACCAGAAGAGCTGTGGAGTGATGACATTACATGATACCATTATCCAGTAAGCCCATGCATATGGACCGAAAGCACGGTTAAGAAAAGTGAACTGTTCGGGCTGAACGCCGCTGTACCATGCAATAAAGAATTCCATTGCATAAGCATATCCAACCATTGAACCGGTTACGAGCATTATTTTGTTCATTTTCTCGAGTGTATCGAGGGTAATAATATGTTCATAGTTAAAAATTTTGCGGACAAAGATCAGAACATTTTGAACCATCGCGAATCCGGAGAAGACAGCGCCGGCAACAAAGTACGGAGGGAAAATTGTTGTATGCCAGCCGGGAAGAATTGAAACGGCAAAGTCGAAACTTACTATTGTGTGAACCGAAAGTACAAGCGGAGTGGCAAATCCGGCAAGTATTAAATAGACCATTTCATAATGCTGCCAGTGCCGGTTTGAGAATCTCCATCCGAGACTGAAAGTAGAATAGATTACTTTTTTAATTTTTCCGGAAGTTCTTTCCCTTAATGTAGCGAAATCAGGTATTAATCCCACATACCAGAAAATTAGTGATACAAGGAAATAGGTCGATACCGCAAACACATCCCAAAGCAAAGGCGAAGTAAAATTCACCCATAAGCCGTGCTGATTAGGATACGGCATTAACCACCCGTCCAGCCAGGGACGACCAACGTGTATCAAAGGGAATAGTAAGGCAGTCATAACAGCAAATATCGTCATACCTTCAGCAAACCTGGCGATACCGGTTCTCCACTTCTGACGGAAGAGAAAAAGAATTGCCGAGATCAAGGTGCCTGCATGACCGATACCGACCCAGAAGACGAAGTTAACAATATCGAACGCCCATCCTACAGGGTTGTTATTACCCCACATTCCAACGCCGTACCAGAATGTTAATCCGAGACCAATTACAAAAAGTCCAAGCATCGAAAGAGTAATTGAAAGCGCGATGTAAAATTTTTTATCCGGTCTGGTCTCTAACGGTTTTGAAATCAAATCATCAAGGGAACGTAACGGCGGTTTCCCTTCAACAACAGATAATTCCTGACTATAGTCGATGAAACTCACTAATTGCCCTCCGGATGAGTATTTCTAAGTTTTGCTATATATGTAACATTAGGTTTAATATTCAATTCCTCGAGAACGTGATAGGCCAGGTTGTGTTCTCTTAATTTCGAGATTTTTGATTCAGGGTCATTCGAATCGCCAAATACGATTGCGTTAGTCGGGCAAGCCTGCTGGCAAGCTGTAACTACATCAGTACCTTTGAGTTCTCTTCCTTCGGTGATAGCATTGGAACGGGCTTCCATAATTCTTTGTACGCAGAAAGTACATTTCTCCATTACTCCTCGTGACCGGACAGTTACTTCGGGATTATTAATCAATGAAGTAAGGTTGTTCTGATAGTATTCATCGGCAAAGTGATCGCGGAAATCGAAGAAATTATATCTTCTAACTTTATAGGGACAGTTGTTCGAGCAGTAACGTGTACCGACACAACGATTGTAGGCCATCTGGTTCAGACCATCCGGGCTGTGATTCGTAGCATTAACAGGGCATACATTTTCGCAAGGAGCGTTATCGCAATGCTGGCACAACATCGGCTGGTTGCTTACAACCGGGTCATCCGGTGTTCCGGAGTAGTACCGATCGAGGCGCATCCAGTGCATTTCGCGTCCCTTCTCAACCTGATCTTTACCGACAACAGGAATATTATTTTCTACGTTACATGAAGTAACACACGCAGTACAACCGGTACATTTATTAAGGTCGATCGACATAGCCCATTTAACGCCGGTGTATTTATGCTCTCTTGTGATTCCAAAGATTTCATGTTTATTGGCATGAAGGAAGTGAGGATCTTTCTGATAGTTTTCCACGGTTCCTTCCTGAATAATCTTTCTGATCCTGTGAAAATCTTTCACAAAAGTATCGTCGAGGGAATGATGTTCCTGCGTAGACACTAATTTGTGTTTCCCTTCAACTTTTCTTACAGTAGCATTAGTGTAGACAAAAGGTGAATCGATATTATTCTTCGACATAAACTGGACAGGATTGATTCCGACGTTTTTACCAACATCACCAATTACGGTTCTTCCGTATCCAAGTTCAATGTTTATAGTAGAATCCGACATACCCGGCTGAACCATAACAGGTAATTGCAGAACTTTTCTGTTCACTGATATTTCGATCAGATCATTCATCTCTACGTCGAGACTTACGGCTGTTGAAGGAGACAATGCCGCATAATTATCCCATGTGATTTTGCTTACCGGATGAGGTACTTCCTGAAGCCATCCGTTATTTGCAAAGCGGCCGTCGCCAAGGAAATAACTTTCCGTGAGATGAACAGTAAATCCTTTTTCACGATCTGACTCTTTCCGAATTTTGAAAGCACCTGAATTAAACGGAGTTCTATTTTTGTTCTCAGAAAACAGAACAACTCCGTCGTGCAGTGCGGAATACCAGAAAGATTTCTGATCTGCCATGCTGTTCGCTTTGGTGAAAATATTCTGATTAAAATAATTTATCAGATATTTATGATAAAGATCATCATTATAAGAAGCGGCATCGCCAGAAATCCATGTTAACAAGACAGATTCCTTTTGTCTTGTGTTGAATAAAGGTGAAATAACAGGCTGCTGCAGGCTGTAAACTCCGTAGCGGTTATTTGAGTCGCCCCAGCTTTCAAGCTGATTATTGACCGGCAAAGAATATTTGCAAAGAGTAGAGGTTTCATTTTCCGATTCGGTCAATGCAACTGTAGCAGTAACCTTTTTCAGCGCGGCTTGGTAGCCGTAATCAGGCGGTAGAATAAATACAGGATTAGAGTCGAGATGAATAACAACGCCGACATTTCCGTTATTCATTGAATCTATCAACCGGGAGATCTGATCAGGAGCAGCAAAAGGTAAAACTGATTTAAATGATTTCGAAAAATCAAAGAGTGTTGTATTGCCCAGTATTTCATTTAACATATTTACAGCTATATGAACCTCTTTAGGCAACGTATCGCCCGCAATAACAATTGACTTTCCACGATTAGAATTAAGGTCTCTAATAAGGTGAGCGATTTTCTGTTTATCAGCATTTACCTGGACTGAAGTATTATTAATTATTGATAATGCTTCATTCCCAAGATTAACCGATGACCCTGATTTCACTAATTCCTTAATCAACATCAATACAAACTGATACTGCTTATCAGGAGAAATGGGAATTCTGTAATCGGCCATCATTCCTGTAGCGCTCAATCTGCCCTCGGCAACATAGAGCCGGTTAAAATTCAATTTATCAACAGATTCGCGCCTTGTTGTATACTTTTGCATATTCTCAATATAATTTCCTTCAACACCAAGGAAATCTGAATCGAGGGAGAGAATAACTTCTGCTTCATCAAGTTTAAAGGCCGGATAATCATATGTACCGTAAGAATCGAACCACGCTTCACGTCTTATACGGTCGCCGGTTAGTTCTATAGGATAAATTTTTGTATTCGGATAAATTCTGGAAAAATCATCAAAAAGATTTTTAACCGTTGGTGAGACAACCGTCCCGCAAATAAGAGCAATTTCTTTATTCGATATTTTAGAATCATTCAGATAACTGATTATCTCAGCATCAATACTTTTCCAATCGGATTTTCTGCCGCCCGACATTGGCTCTTTTAAACGTTCGGGATCATAGAGATTTAGAATTCCGGCCTGACCTTTTGAACATAATTTCCCTTTATTTACGGGGTGATCGGGGTTACCATCAATTTTAATAGGTCTCCCCTCTCTTGTCTTTACAAGAATCCCGCAGGTATTAGCGCAACCGTTACAAGTTGAAGCATAATAGTTTGCTTTACCCGGATGTATTTCCTCAGGTCTTTTATTGTACGGAATTATTTCGCCTTTATCCCGATAATCGGTACAGGCAGTTGCTGCAAATGCTGTTGAAGCAGACAGAAGTGCGATAAATTTTCTTCTGGAAATTCCTGAAAGTCCGGATTCGTCAAATTCGTTAGTAACACCTTCGAGAAATTCATTCTCTTTAATCCTGATCATTTCCGGATCATTATTGTAGTCTTTAAGACTTTTCCAAAAATCTTTTTTTACTTCCTTAGAATTCCGATTATCGTTCATTTCCTAAACCTTGTTATTTCTTTTAACTGCAGAAGGATGAATTTTTATATCAATTTTCTGTTCCGGTTTGTACGAAGCAAATATTTTTAAAGGTAATACGGATGCCAAAAATGCGAAGAAAGCACCTTTACCCAATCTGCCTACAAAAACTTTTCTACCAATTTTTTTAATATCCATAATTAAATCCTTGTAGAATTACCGATGACAAGCAGCACAATTATCGGGACCAATGTTAACGTTTTCCAGATAAGGAAGATTCTTATGCGGTTCTCTATGGCAATCGAGGCACGCATTCATAGTAAACTGCCTTACCTGGCTAACAACTTCCATTTCTTTTAGATCACCATGACAGCTAGCACAATCGATCCCTTTATTAACATGTACGCTGTGGTTGAAATACGCATAGTCGGGGACCTTATGAATTCTCTTCCATGGAACGGGTTTACCTTCCTCGTAGTATTGAGTTAATTTTACAATTTCCGGTTTATCCTTACGTGCAACCGAATGACAATTCATGCAGATATTTACCGAAGGGATAGTAGCATGTCTTCCTTTAGCAACTTCAGTATGACAATACTGACAGTCGATAGCCATAGTACCGGCATGAAGTTTATGTGAGAATTTAATCGGCTGTTCGGGTGCATGACCGATTCCGTCCCTTTCGGGCCTGGAGATATAATAGGTTAGCACAAACGTTGCAGCAATTACAAATAAAGTTAATGGAAGGCGAATTTTTAGTGCGTAATCAAGAACAGTCTTTTTCATTTAATCCCTATAGTAAAGTCCCTTCTATAAAAGAAACCTGGTCTTCCCGAAAGAGCAGATTGAAATCCCAGATTAGTTAGATTATTTAATTAAGACATGCCGTAGAATTTCTTAAAAATTCCACGAGCTAAGATAAGAAATGGGGAATAAAAACAAAAAAGTTTTCTATCATAAAATTGAGATAGAAAACTTCCGAAAAAGACCTTTTAATATTAATTATTCCTGTCAACAACAAAATTAACTAAAGATTCGAGAGCAATACGGATTTCATTTTCGTCAAAAATTTTAAGAGCATCTATTGCCTTTTCAGCAAAATCCTTTGATACCTTCTCCGCATAATTGATGCCACCATGTTTCTTAACAAAATCGATCACTTCTTTAACATTCAGATTTTTTCCGCCGTTTTTAATCAGTTTAATTATTTTTTTTGAATCTTCAGGCGGAGCTTTTTTGAGAGCATATATCAGCGGAAGAGTAAGTTTTTTTTCTTTGATATCGCCGCCAAGAGGTTTACCGAACAGTTTGGCTGTTCCGATATAATCCAGTATATCATCCCTTATTTGAAAGGCAATACCAAGGTACTCGCCATAAGTTTTTAACGCAGCTATTTTGTTCTCATCATTTGTCGCAGCTCTCGCACCAATTTCGCAGCATGTAGTTAACAAAGAGGCGGTTTTATCGGAGATTATCTTAAAGTAGGTTTCTTCGTCGTTGTCAAGTTTTCGTGTTTTACTTATCTGGAGCAATTCACCTTCAGACATTCTTTTTACTGTATTAGTAATTACGCCGAGGAAATCAAAATCACTTCCTTCAACTGCAAGCATAAGTCCCCGTGCAAGGAGGTAGTCCCCCATCAGAACGGCAACTTTATTTTTCCAGACAGAATTGATGGATGGGAAACCCCTTCGAGTTTCAGCATTATCAACAACGTCATCGTGAACAAGTGTTGCTGTATGGAGCAATTCAACAAGTATAGCTCCTCTATAGCTTCTTTCGCTTATTCCACCAGCCAGTTTACTAGAAAGAAGAACGAGGACAGGCCTAACTTTCTTTCCTTTCTGTTTAAGAATATAACGTGTTACAAGATCAACCAAGCCGACTTTAGATTTCAGGGATTGTTTGAACAATCCATTAAACCGTTCAAGATCAGATTCAATAAGATGAGTGATTTCGGAAAGAGAATTTATTTTCAAGTTTTCTTTTGAAATATTTTTGAAACTAAAATACTTATTTCATATAAGAAAACCAATGGAATGGCCAAAATGACCTGCGAGACCGGATCAGTACCGGGTGTTAAGAGAGCGGCAAAAATTAAAATTGTTACGATTGAATGACGTCTGTACTTTTTCATAATTCCCGGATTCAGAATGCCGATCTTCGAAAGGAAAAATGAGAGCATCGGTAATTCGAATACAAGTCCTGCTCCAATAATAACACTGAGAATAATCGAAAAATACTCGTCAATTGCAAAGTTATTTACAATATCCTGAGAGCCGAACTGCGCAGCAAATTTAAGTGTAAATGGAAGCATTACGAAATAGGCGAAGACAACTCCAATGAGAAAACAAAGTGTAGTGAAAATTACAATCGCAGAAATATATTTTTTCTCTTTTTCACGAAGGGCAGGCGAAATAAACTTCCAGAGCTGATAGACAACATTCGGGAAGCTGAAGATCAATCCTATTATAATTGCGATTTCAAAGAAGAGAAAGAGCTGTCCGAAGGGACGCAGGTTCTGCAGGTTGAAATTAGCTTTTTTAGCGGGGAGTAATAGGATTTGATCAACAAAGAAATCGATAAAGATCCAGGCAATGACAGTGCCAATAACGATTCCGATTAAAGCATAAATAATCCGCCATCTGAGTTCCTCGAGATGCTCAAGGAAAGTCATTTCAATTTCTTTTTCACTTGAAGTGTCCGAACCAGATATTTCCTTTTTACTCACCGCAGTTCTTAACTAGTTTTTAGGTCGGGATACAACGGGAATCCGGAACAGAGTTCACCCACCTGATTACGGATGGATTTCAGTTCAGATTCGTTTTCAGAATTGATAATAGCTCTATTAATAAATTCCGCTATCAACTTCATTTCATTTTCTTTCATTCCCCTTGTAGTAACCGCAGGAGTACCGATTCTTATGCCACTTGTAACAAAAGGACTTTTAGTATCGAACGGAATCATGTTTTTATTGACAGTTATAGCAGCAAGGCCTAAAGCATTTTCAATTTTCTTACCACTTAAACCTTTTGCAGTAAGATCGACAAGCATCAGGTGATTATCGGTTCCGCCCGAGACAATATCGTAGCCATACCCGATTAATTCGTTAGCAAGTGTTTTAGCATTGTTAATAACCTGACGTGCATAATCCGCAAAGGAATCCTGTAAAGCTTCTCCGAAAGCAACAGCTTTAGCCATTATTATATGCATAAGAGGTCCGCCCTGAATACCGGGCATAACCATGCCGTCGAAAACCTCGGAGATTAATTTCAATCGATCGCCTTTAAGTGTTTTAATGCCCATAGGATTATCTTTATCTTTTCCAACGAGTATAACACCGCCGCGAGGTCCCCGAAGAGTTTTATGAGTCGTAGAAGTTACTACATCGCAATAAGGTAAGGGATTATTTAAAAGGCCCTTGGCAATTAATCCGGACGGATGAGCCATATCGCACATAAGCAGAGATCCGACTTTATCAGCGATCTCTCTGAATTTCGCATAGTCCCAGTCTCTAGAGTATGCACTGGCGCCCATAACAATCAGCTTCGGTTTTTCCTTTTTTGCAAGATCTTCAATCAGGTTATAGTCTAATGTTTTAGTTTCTTTATTAAGCATGTACGGAACAGATCTATAAATCTGACCCGAGAAATTCACGAGCGAGCCGTGAGTAAGATGGCCACCATGGTCAAGGCTCAAGCCCAGGATAGTATCACCGGGTTTAAGAAGAGCCATATAAACAGCCATGTTTGCCTGAGATCCGCTGTGAGGCTGAACGTTAACATATTCAGCACCGAATAATTTTTTAAGCCTGTCTCTTGCAATATCTTCTGCCATATCAACAAACTCACAGCCGCCATAATATCTTTTGCCGGGATATCCTTCGGCATATTTGTTTGTTAACACAGAGCCGGCGGCCTGTAGAACGGCCGGACTAACAAAATTTTCGGAAGCAATTAATTCGAGATGTGATTCCTGCCTCTCTAGTTCAAGATTAGATACACGCAGAATTTCAGGATCAGCATTGAGATAATTTTTCATTTCAAACCGTTTTTCATTAATTGATTTTACGGAACAACAACACTACGATCAATCCAGGAGTAGCATGCACCTTCAATTCTAATTGTATCACCCGATTTCAATTTTCTAAAGAAGTAGTCTTCTTTCATAGGAATTGAATTCTGCAGTGCCCTGACTCTTTCAGAGGCTGTATTAGAGAATTGTCCGCCCAAAGATGCAGCTTTACGATAGGTATTAACCGCAAGCAGATAAACACATTTAGCCATAAAATCGAATTCACAAGCTCTGGCTCCCTGTTCATAAAGCTGAGCTTCAATGAAAACCGGATAATCCCAGTTAGGATCAATTTTCATTGCTCTCAGGAGATAAGTCCTGGATACGGAAAGTTGTTCCATTCTTTTATAAACAAGAGCAAGGTTAAGATAATTATCCCGGTTATCGGGTTGAAGATCGATTAATTTTTTATATGCGTTAATTGCTTTATCATTCAAATCAAGTTTTTCATATACACTGGCAAGCTGTTTCCAGTAATTAATAACTTCAGGAGCTTTAGTAGTAAGAAACTCAAGAGGAATCTGCGCCTGTTCAAAATCCTGAGCACGAATACATGTAGCCGCATATTTATAAGCCTTTTCCAAATTTTCTTTATCAAATTCCCAGGCTTTTTTCATAATCGGAACAAGTTCGTCAATATTCTCGGCAATCGTTTCAAGTTTCTGATTCCATAATGGATTATCAGGTTCCTGTTCAGCTAATTTGCTGTAAAGATCAAGTGCCTTCAATTTTAGATCGTTCTCCTCTGTTGCATTAGCTATGTAGAGAACCCCAAGTCGGTCTTTGTAGAAAATATCCAGCGACGGATCTTTAGCCATGGCAGCTTCGTAAAGAGAAATAATTTCGAGAGGATTCGATTGGATCCAGACTTCCATAACATAGGCTTTTCTGGCGGTATAGAAACCTTCAAGATTCGGCTCATATTTAATTGCCCTGTCGTAGAAATAAAGAATAGTATCCTTTATAGCCAGTTTCTGCTGATCGGACACTTTAGAACTATCGTGTAAGTACCAGAGAATTTCCTCCATTTTAGGGAAGATCTTATATTTTAACCAGGGAGACGGATCACCATTAACAACCTGCCAGCCGTAATCAACAGCGCTCACAAAATCCTTATTCTTATGATATTCATAGAACAGGCTGAAAGTTACCTGATCATTCTGAGCAGACAGTTCATTATTGGAAATAAATCCAACGACCAGTAAAGTTAAAAGTAGTAAACGTTTCAATTTTATGTTCCTTCTATTAATTTATCTTTCGGTTCTGATAAACCAGAGTTCACCAATGCTCAAAGTTATGGAAAATTTATAGAAATTTTCACTTAATAAATTTCCCTCTTTTGTTCCTCTTCTGCCAAACTGGAAACCAAGATCCAGAGTATTATCGAATCCAAGCGGCATTGAAAAACCGGTATATAATGAAATCTGATCTATACCTTTACCGTTAAATTCGTATTGAGTGCTTTCATAGCTTAAACCTCCTCTCAACATAACCTGTTCCCAGAAAGAATATGATCTAACATCGGGGTTGCGGTATTCCACACCGAGGCTGATTTTACTTAAATCCCTTAGAACACCGAAGTTTTTCCCGTTGGCAGAATAATTACTGAAAGCTTGATACAGATAATCGGCAGTAATTGAATAACCGCCGTTAACCATCAATGAGATTCCAACACCAATTCTACCCGGCAACTCAGTCTTAAAAGAACCGGTTGAAGATTCGACATCTCCGATGAGAGTAGTCGATGTTACTGTAGTGTCAGTATTCAATTGGGACTGGCTGGAATAAATAAATCCAAGTCTAAGATCCTTAATAAATTCGGAACCAAATATGTCTGCCAGGTTATTCGAAATAAGTCCGAGTGTAAACCCGATACCATGATAGCTGTAATCCCGGGCAAAAGAAGCACTTATAAATTCAGATTCAGGTCCAAATTCAGCTGAAGAAATATGTTCGATCTTACCAGTAAAGTAGTCGAATGAAGCTCCAAGAGCAAAATCGAACGGGAGTTTTACAGACAATCCGATGAAAGCTTTAGATAATCCGCCGTCTCCATTGTATTGAACAAAATGCTTACCCGCAATCGGATCATCTTCCTCATAGGAAACATCATAATTTACATTGGAATACGGTACAATACCGCCTGCTAAAGTTAATCCGAGATCTCTTTCCAATGGGAATCCGAGCATCATTCCTGAAAAAATTGTCTGGGTATGAAATACAGATGACGAATTGGACGAGATACCGTTTCCATGAGTTATAATACCCGTTTCGAACCGGGACAATCTTACTTTATTCCAGCCGGCCGGATTAAGGTAATTAAGATAGTCGAAGTCGGCTGTAGCTATTCCAAGATCACCCAGTGCCATTCTTCTCGCTGAAAAAGAAAAATAAAAATCTCCCAGACCATATCTCGAATAGATTGACCCGCCGGATGGTAAAACATCTAGCGGCAATGAAAGCAAGAGTAAAACAATTATAAATTTAGTTTTATTCATTTATTTCTTCTGCATGTAAACAATTTTTAACCTTGGTCTTTTAAGTAAATCTGTTGATCTGCTACCATGGATTACAATCCTGGAAGCTGATCTCACTTCATCAGCAAGTGATAATTGCATCCCCTGATTTACACCGGCAATGGTAGAAGAGAGCCATCTCTGAATAAGCCAGGTAATTTCACCGGAATAGATGTTATTCGTTTTTTTCAAGACAGAAACAATCAGACTATCTGATGTAAAAGTTTTTGCGACACTATCCTTAAGAGCCTTAACCTCGATAGAATCGGAAGCAGGGACCCCGTTAAAAGATTTTAAGGTATCTACTGTAAGCTCCAGTTTTGCACTATTGACGATTATTTCTTTCGGCAGTGAAGAAAGGTCAAATGAAAGAAAACCTCTTGATACCAGTCCGCCTTGAAGATAAATGAATTGATTTTGAGTCGGTACAGAACCGGTTACAACATGGATATCAACTAACGGGGACACTAAGATTGTATCTACGGTGGTAGTTTTTAGTTCATATTCAATTTTAAGGACGGGCAGGAATTCTCCATCTAGAAATCCATCATAAGAATTGAACCCGACAATACGTTCGCAGTTTGAAGTCGGTTTAAAATAGAATCCATAATTCTTAGTGCCTGTTGTTGAGTTGGCCTGATAATTCAACATTTCTTCTGCAACACTGTTATTGATTTTAAATGTAATCAATGAATCGGTAATATTTTTATCGAACGAAACATTAACAGCATCATAATTAAGTTGCGCAAGGCTATCTTTATCAAATCCGGCAGAACTCCATGCGGATCGAATCTGATGGACATTAAAATCGAAAGTCCGGGATTCTTCACCGAGTTTATACACCGGCATCATCTCCATCCATGTTTTTCTAACTTTAAACTGATTATTCTTATAATAAGTAATCATAGAGTCTGAAAAAGGGTTGGGGAAATTCAGCAGCATTACAGATTCTGCATATGAATTTTTTCCTAACAATAGAGTAATTGACTGATCTAAGTCGACATCGGCATTAAAAGTAGCAGATGATTGGGTTACCGGAAAATTCTGAGTATCGAATTGTTTGAATTGAATTTTGCCGTCTTCCGGCAGCAGGCCTGCTCCGGTTGAAGTTGGATCCTCGTTGCACGATATAAAAAAAATCGAAAGGATCGGGATAAGAAGAAACTTATAAAGCCTATTCAAGTATTAACCTCCAGGTAATCCCTGACAATAAAGTCGCATGCATCTATGAAATTAGCGGCTACAAAATTGGGCTTTTTCCCTTGATTATGCAAGCTATTAATTTCTCTATTGTCATTACTATGAGTTATTAAAATTGTTTTTATACCGGCATTAAGTCCGCATTCTACATCAATTCCTTTATCACCCACCATATAAGATCTATTCAAATCTAATCCATGATCTTTAGAAGCTTGTACAATCATATACGGAGATGGTTTCCTGCATTTTGAATCTTCTTCATTACTATAATCAGGATGAAACGGGCAGAAATAAAAATGATCGATTGAAGTACCTTTTTCCATCAGAAGCGAGTTAATTTTATTATTGACAGCTATCACATCTAGGTCAGTCATCATTCCGTAAGCAATACCCGCCTGATTAGAGATTACAATTATTTTAAAGCCAAACTGGTCTTTCAGTTTTTTAATAGATTCGGCAACACCCGGAAAAAGATTGACCAATTCGGGATCCTTCAGGTATCCGGGGTCAAAATTGATAGTACCGTCTCTGTCTAAAAAAACCGCGTGCTGCATCAATTAATCGGTAAGCTTTTTATATAAGTCGAGATACTTCTTGGCTGAGCTGAGCCAGGTGAAATTAGATTTCATACCGTTCCGCATAATTGTCTGCCAGGTTTCCTGATCCGAAGAAAAAATCTTGATCGCTTTTTTAATCTCAGCAATCATATCGCCAACGGCATATTTTTCGAAAGCAAATCCGTTACCCGATTTAGATTTCGGATTGAACGGTTGAACGGTATCAGCCAGACCGCCAGTATAACGAACTATTGGAACAGTACCGTACATCAGGCTATACATCTGATTGAGTCCGCAAGGCTCATACTTCGAAGGCATTAGGAACATATCCGAACCTGCTTCAATAAGATGAGCAAGTTCTTCATCAAATCCGATAAAACAGGAGAAGTTATTATGATATTTGGAAGCCGCGCTTGTGAAAAATTTATGATATTTTTTATCGCCCGTACCGAGTAAGATTAGACGGAGGTTCAATTTCATTAACTGTGGAAAAGCCTTTTCCAGAAGATCAAGACCTTTATCCTCGATTAATCTGGAGATCATACCGATAACAGGAACCTTTTCATCATACTTAAATCCGAAGTTATCAGCCAGAGCTTTTTTATTCTCCTTCTTATGTTCCAGGTTCCTGGCTGAATATTTCTGAGCAATTTTATTATCTATTTCAGGATTCCAGATTGCTTCATCAATTCCATTAATGATGCCGTACATATCCTTTTTACGTTTACAGAGCACATCCTGCAAGCCGGCACCGAAATCTTTCTTCAGGCATAATTCCTTTGCATAAGTTTCGCTAACGGTTGTAATCATATCAGAATAAACCAATCCTGCTTTCAGAAAATTAACTTTACCTTTATGCAGAATCCCCTTTTCACTCTCCATTTCTTTTGGCAATTCAGTTTTAGCAAATGAAGTCTTGGGGAAGACCCCCTGAAAAGCCAGATTGTGAATTGTGAAAAGTGTTTTAATCGGAGAGAATAAAGGATCTTTTGCGAACATCGATTTCAGGTAAGCCGGTACTAGTCCGGTCTGCCAGTCATTACTGTGGATTACATCCGGAACCCAGCCTAATTTAGTAACGAGTTCAAAGACAGCACGCGAAAGAAGAATAAACCTTTCGTCATTATCAGGATAGTCCTCGCCGCTTAATGGGTCGGAATAGAGACTGTGCCGGTTCCCGAAAAATTCGGGATTATCAAGGAAATAGATTTGAACCCTGGTTTTTGGTCCTATCAGGAATGAAGATCTAAGTGAAAAAACAACTTCTTTGTTCCCAATATTTATTTTAAGATCCTTGAGTCGAACAACTTCGTGGATTTTGTATTTCCGTTCATCAATTGCACCATATTTAGGGACAACAATACGAACCTGGTGACCTAATTCCTGCAATTTCTGTGGCAAAGCTGAGGATACATCTGCTAAACCGCCTGTTTTAATGAATGGGACAACTTCCGAGGTGATAAAAAGAATTTTATACTTAGAAGGCATTTGAACCCTATTACTTACTTTTCAATAAGGTAAAAATACGAAAATCACATCTTTTGAACAAAAAGAATAGAAAATAAAGTCCTGAATTATCTATTTTTAAAATCATATTGAATAAAGATATTTAAACAGATTTTTAACAGATGAAAAAACTATTAAAAGCACCTTCGCAAATAGTTACCGTTGATACAAAGGGGAAAAACCTGAAAAGAGGCATTGACCTTACCTCAATCGATCCGTTGTACGATCATTCGATTATAGTTGAAAATGGGATAATAAAAGACATAGTTCCGGACTACTCAGTTGCAAATAATTCGTTTGATCAAGTTATCGACGTTAAAGATTGTACAATACTGCCCGGACTGGTTGAATGCCATACGCATACGGCTTTTGCCGGTTCAAGGTCGAATGAGTTTCTGATGCGTCTGCGTGGAGCTACTTATGAGGAGATCGCTGCTTCCGGCGGAGGAATAATCTCTACGGTTAAAGCCGTCCGGCAATCAACTTTCGAAGAATTAGTGGAAATCATAAAACCGAGAATCGGACTTTTTATTTCTCAGGGAATAACAACTCTGGAGATAAAGAGCGGATACGGTTTGAGTTATTACGACGAAATAAAACTGCTTCAGGTAATCAATTATTTCAAGAATTCGCTGCCTATAGAAATTATACCAACGTTTCTCGGCGCTCATACCTATCCGCCGGAATACAAAAACGACCATGATAAATACTTAAAAATAATTTCGGAAGAGCTTCTTCCCTTCATAATAAAAAATAATCTTGCAGGGCATGTGGATGCATTCTGTGAAAAAGGAGCTTTCAGCAGCGAAGAAGTTGATAGAATTTTTTCGAAAGCAAAAAAACTGGGATACAAATTAAGACTTCATACAGAACAGTTTAACAATGTAGGCGGCCTTGATGTAGCCCTCAGACACAAAGCACTTTCAGTGGACCACCTGGAAGTAATTAAAAATGAAGATATTCATAAGCTGAACGGTTCCGATACTGTGGCGGTTCTTTTGCCGGGCGTCTCATTTTTTCTTGATTATCAGTATGCCCCTGCACGTGAGCTGCTGAAAAACAATGCGACGGTTGCCCTATCAACCGACTATAACCCGGGATCATCGAATATTCCCGATCTTCATTTCATAATGAGTCTTGCCGCACTTAAAATGAAAATGACAGCCGAGGAAATTATAAGCGGCGTTACAATAAATGCGGCAAAAGCACTTGATATGAACAGGATCACCGGTAGTATTGAAATAGGTAAACAGGCGGATTTTGCCGTATTTAAAGCCCGGGAGTATCAGGATATAATTTATAATATAGGACAAAACTTAAATTCAATGACTATTAAAAAAGGCGAGATAATTTACAAAAGTAAAACGGAGAAATGATTGTAATGAATTCAGCAAAACCTAAAATTATTGAATGCGTACCGAATTTCAGTGAAGGTAAGGATGAAAAAACTTTTTCTGCTATCAAAGAAGCAATAAAAAATACAAAGAACGTAAAACTACTGAGCCTGGAACCGGATGCAGATTATAACCGTGTTGTAGTTACAATGGCCGGGAACGAGGAAGGGATTCTAAATGGAGCAGTTAATGCATGTAAAGCCGCAGCGGAATTAATCGATATGAGAAATCACAAAGGAGAACATCCGCGTCTCGGAGCTATTGACGTAGTTCCGTTTGTACCGGTCTCCAATGTAACCACCGAAGAATGCGTAAGAATTTCTGAGCGTTTCGGAGAAATTATATCCAAAGAATTAAACGTGCCCGTTTATCTTTATGAAAGTGCAGCCCGCAAACCTGAAAGAAAGAGTTTATCCAGTATACGTCAGGGTGAATATGAAGGATTGAAGGATAAACTCAAGGACCCGACCTGGTCACCCGATTTCGGTTCACCTGTTTTTAATCCGAAATTAGGTGCAATTGTTACAGGGTCGAGATTCTTCCTCATAGCTTACAATGTTAATATCATTTCAACCGACGTAAAATATTCGAAGGAAATTGCTGAAGTATTAAGGGAAAGCGGATATTCAAAACGCGATGAGAACGGCAATCTGATAAAGGTTGACGGGAAAACTGTGAAAGTGCCGGGACGTTTAAAAGAATTCAAAGGAATGGGTGTTTCACTTGAGAAATACAATTGTACGCAGGTTTCAATTAATCTTACAAATTATAATGTGACACCAATGCACACAGCATTTGAAGAAGTGAAAAAGGAAGCGGCGCGTCTCGGTGCTGAAGTTAACGGTAGCGAAATCGTTGGACTTGTTCCTCTCGAAGCAATGCTTCAGGCAGGCAGGTTTTATACAGGCGGAAAAGAAACAAATGAGAACAGATTGGTTGAAGAAGCGATTAATCATCTCGGCCTGAGTACACTGAACACTTTCAAACCTGAAGAAAAAATAATTGAATATATGATCTAAACCAGATTGATTAATGATCTGATCAACTACGGAGGTAAAATGGAATTATCCAGAACAATACAGGAATATCTGAACGAACTCTCTTCCGGATCACCTACACCCGGCGGCGGAAATGTTGCAGCGCTGTGCGGTGCGCTGGCAAGCGGACTCGGTACTATGGTATGCAACCTTACAATAGGCAAGAAGAAATATGCTGAAGTTGAGGCAGAGATGACCCAATTAAAAGATAAATTGACTAAATACCAGAGTGATTTTGTTGAGCTGGCAAAGAAAGACAATGCAGCATTCGACAAAGTGATGGAGGCATTCAAACTCCCCAAAGAAACGGAAAACGATAAAGTTCTGCGTAATGCAAAAATAGAAGAAGCAACAATAGAAGCCGCGGAGGTTCCTTCGGAAGTGATGCGACTCTGTTATGAATTGCTCCCACTTCTTAAAACTATTTCCGAGAAAGGGAACAAAAACTCGCTCTCTGATGCCGGTGTTGCAATTTCTCTTGTAAGATCGTCTGCTCAGGGAGCTTATTTAAATGTGCTGATCAATTGCGGGTCGCTGAGCAATCAGACAATCGCAGGTGAAATAAGAAAGAGAGCCGATATTATTTTTGAGGAGACAGACAGAACGACATCAGGACTTCTTGAAATAATAACCAAATCGTTAATGCCATTATGATAAAAAAAATTCTCCTCCTCTTTTTATTTTTTCCCTTAGTACTATTTACTCAGACTCCGAAAGTATTATTGGGTATTGATCTGCTGGAGAGAGATAATTTTACGCTTTTAGAGAATAAGAGGATCGCATTAATCACCAATCAGACTGGATTGAACAGCAGACTTGTCTCAACAGTTGATCTTTTAAGCAGAGCAGAGAATCTGCAACTGGTTTCTGTATACAGCCCCGAGCACGGTTTTCACGGATTAAACACCGCCGGTGAATCAGTTGAGGATTTTACCGATTCAACTACAGGGATTAAATATTATTCTCTTTACGGAAAGCGGACGAAGCCGACCCGGGAAATGCTTACGAATATTGACGCGATTGTATATGATATTCAGGACATCGGATGCAGAGCATATACATATATCACAACATTAGGACTGGCAATGGAAGCGGCGGCAGAATCCGGAAAGGAATTTATCATTCTTGACCGGCCTAATCCGCTCGGCGGCTTGAGAATCGAAGGGAACATCGTTGAAGATGGTTTTACTTCATTCGTTAGTCCATTCAAAATTCCATATGTATATGGGCTAACATGCGGAGAACTCGCCACGCTAATAAACGAAGAAGGAATGCTTAAAGACAGTGTTAAATGTAAGTTGCATATTGTTAAGATGGTGGGATGGGAACGATGGATGCATTTTTATGATACCGGCCTTATCTGGGTTCCTTCTTCTACTAATGTACCTTACAGTTCAACGCCCTTTTATTTAGTCGGTTCCGGAATACTTGGCGAGCTCGTAACAATTTCGATAGGAATTAGTTATACTCTTCCCTTCCAGACGTTTGCAGCAGAGTGGATTGATCCCGACACACTTTCGGCAAGGATGAACGATTTAAAACTTAAGGGAGTCAGATTCCGGCCGATAATTTACAGAACTAATTACGGTATCTGGATCGATAAAATATTAAAGGGCGTTCAAATACATATAACTGATTACGACAAAGTAAATCTTATGGAACTGCAGTTCTATTTTATGGAGGTCCACAATAATCTCTACCCGGACAAAAAGATTTTCGATCTGACCGATTCAACGAGGATCAAGATGTTCGATAAGGTTATGGGCACCGATAGGGTAAGAATATTATTCAGCAGAGATTATAAAGTAGATGCAATCAAAGATTACTTAAGAAAAGACCTCACATCATTCAGAAATTTATCGGGTAAATACTTTCTTTATAATTAATAATCCAGGATCAAATCAACAACTGGCCAGCGAGCTCTCAGATTAAGAGTATCCGGGTAGAATGTAAACTTTTCAGCATATGTGAATGGCTTCACTTTACCGTGGTCATATTTACCGTTTTTATTTTTATCGATAAAACTGTTCAGCAAATACTTACCCGGTACAATTCTATCGACATTAAAGGATTTGTCTTTACCGATCTTTTTGATATAAGTATTACTTCCGCTTTCAATACTTTTTAATTCCACATATACATCCGAAGGGTCATTTATTCCGGAGACCACACCTGCGGCGCCGGAGAAATCGAGTTCGCTGTTGGTTGTAAATTTGTGAATATGCAACGAATCGGTAGTATTGCCTGCAGCATCAATAAATTTATTTAAATCCAGTTTTAATAAATAGTCTTTCCGCTGCTGAAGCTTACTTTTAATCCTGACATCGAATGATGCGTCATCAACAAAACTGATCTCAACGGGAAATATAATCCCCTTACCGTCGTCAATAGTTATTGCGCTTTCAATGCCTGCGCGCGAAAATCCGTCGTCGAACTTAATAGTGATTACAGGATTAATGAAATCCACTTTTTCTCCCTGCATTGAACCGGCAATCTTGCGTATTTTAGGAGGGATAGTATCCGGATCGGCCTTTGGAGTTATTGAAATACTTTCAGATGGATTGATATTACCGGTTCTATCATAGATGGAATTAACCGTCAGGTAAATTTTATTTCCGTTAACCAGTGAGTCACTTATTGAAAGGAAATACTGACCGGGCCGTGAGTCGCCTTTGAAAAAGTATTTAATATTGTACTGCTTCTGTAAAGTGGAATCGTAAACGAAAAAGTTCGTGTTAAGAATATTTGTACTATCGACCGGTTCGGAAAATTCAATTAAGAAATGATTACGGTCTCTCATAACAACGCTGCTGATTTTCGGAGGGATAGTATCCTCCCTGCTCATGAGGAAATCGCAATTTGTAATTACATTCTGTTCACCACTTAATTTTAAGTCTTTAAATTGAACGCCGAACTGATCTTCATTACTCTGATACAGGAAATCCCTCAGGTTATCCCTTAATGCATAGACCCTGTATTCGCCTTCACTCAGACCCATAAGGATAAATTTTCCGTTCTTACCGACCTGGGATATATAATCAGGCTTTCGAACCGAAGGATCTACTTCGTGGTCATTTTTCACATAAGCATAGACCATAATGCCGCCGGGATCGACGTCGTATATTTTCCCGGCGATTTTTCCGCTATCTATTGTGCCGCCGGTTGAGAATGCAAATGTAAACGGTTCAATCATCTTATTCTGATTATTAAGGTCGGCAACTTCGGCGCCAAGAGTCACGGTATAAGTTGTATTTTCTTTAAGTGTATCCTGAAAGAATACCGAAAGACGTTTTCCGCTCCAATCATATATAAGTGATTTATTTAACGGAGGAGAAATAAAAATCGCTTCCTGAACCGACCTCTTATCAACGTATTCTGAAAAAATCAATTCAAAAAAATCATCTTTGTAATCTGTTGAACCGTTTTGCGGAAATACCCCAATAATTTCAGGTGGAGTTTTATCAATCTCACCTCCGCCCGGCGGCAGCTGGCTTGCGCATGAATTAAAAATTAACAATGCCGTCAAGAGGTGCAGAAATTTCAAACAGTAAGATATTTTAAATAAAAATTTCATATTCATTTTTGAGACGCACGCCATTGTCTGTAACGTGAGACATTAACGGAGTGATCATTCATGTTTGTTGAAAAATAATGACCGCCCTGCCCGTTTGCTACAAAATAGAGATACTTATGATTCTCCGGATAAAGCGCAGCGTAGATTGCGTCTTTTCCAGGATTATTGATTGGTGATGGCGGAAGTCCGGCGTATTTATATGTATTATATTTCGAATCGATCTCAAGATCCTTGAAATAGATTTTATTCTTTCGCCTGTCCCGAATCAGATATTGGACAGTCGGATCCGCCTGCAGAAGCATGCCTTTTTTAAGCCGGTTGTGATAAACACCCGAGATAGTCTTAAACTCGCTGAAAAGATTCGACTCCGCATCGATTATGGAAGCCATTGTAAGAATCTTGTGCTTATCCATATTCAATTCCTTCATACGCGCAATTACTTTATTATCCGAAAAGATTTTATCCATTTCAGAAGCAAGTTTACGTAGAATTTCCTCCGGGGCGCTATGCGCATAAAAGAAATATGTTTCCGGCAGAAGATAACCCTCCAGATTATCGGCATAAATACCAAGCGAATTTAAGAACGATTTACTTCTGCTGAGTTCAATCACACTGGAAGAATCGATCCCGAAATTTTCCTTCAACAATTTTGCAAGATCCATCTGCCATATTCCTTCGCCGATTGTAATTAAAACTTCGGGATCAGGAGAGCCTTCAATAAGCAATTCGACCAGTTGAAGATAACTCAATCCATTCGGGATAACATATCGGCCGGCTTTAATTTTACGTTCCGCTCCGTAGATGATAGCGGCAATCTTCATATTTATTTTACTCGGAATAATTTTCCGCTGGTAGAGAGTATCACTTATCTGTGATAACGTTTGCCCTTTTTTTACTTCAACTAAAACCGGTTCTTTTAGATCATGATAGTTGGGAAAGAAGAAAGTGAAAACCAGCAGACCGAGGACAAAGAAGAAAAAAGAAACGATGTAGATCATCTCTTTCCGGGAGAAGACGGATTTAAGAATGTTTTTGAAGGAATTATTCAATAGAGTTCCTTATTCGGTTTCTTAAATATATCGATTTTATTTTTATAGGAAAGACCCATAAGATGAGGGGGGAAAAAATTCTAAAATGCATAAAAAAAATTAAGGCGATCACATCTACCGGCTGGAAGACGTGATAATTGTATTATCCTGCAGACCCGGGAATGCGTTATATTCAAGAGAATATGTGAAGCCCGACTCATAAAGCCGCATTCCTCTGTATGCTATCATCGCCGCATTATCCCCGCAGAATTCCTGAGACGGGATTACAAGCTTTTTATTAAAACGGTCTGCAATACGAATGAACTGTTCCCTGAGGAGTTTATTTGCCGCAACTCCACCGACGAGAGACACAGCTTTTACATCAAAACTGCTAAGGGCCTTCTCTACTTTATCAGTTAGGGATTTAACTGCTGTCCACTGGAATGAAGAAGCAATTACCGGGAGGTGATCGGCCGGAATATTATCAGCAGTACCATATTTTTTTTGAATATACCTTAGTACAGCTGTCTTAAGTCCGCTGAAGGAAAAGTCGTATTCGTTTTTACACCGTGCAATGGGGAAACTTATCAGTTCTGAATCATAATTTTGAGATACGCTTTGAATTTTTGGGCCGCCCGGATATCCCAAGCCGAGAAGTTTGGAAACTTTATCGAATGCCTCTCCCGCAGCGTCGTCTATAGTGGATCCGACACGGATAATCTCAATATCACTTTTTACTATTAACAGAAGTGTATGACCTCCGGAAACGAGAAGGCAGAGGTACGGGAATTCCGGTTTTTCATCCATTAGAAAACCGGAAAAAATATGTCCCTCTATATGATTAACAGGGATAAAAGGTTTATCCAGACTGTATGACAAGCTTTTAGCAAATGTTAATCCTACAAGTAAAGCCCCGATAAGTCCCGGACCTGCAGTTGCGCTAATAACATCGAGATCCTGCAATTTAAGATTTGACTTAGCGAGAGCATCTTTGATGAGAGGCAATAAAATCTGGAGGTGCGCCCTGCTAGAGAGCTCGGGAACAACACCTCCAAAATCCTGATGAAAATCCTGTGAAGAAATAAGGTTTGCTTTTAACACCCCGTCCGAAAGAATTGCAACCGAAGTTTCATCGCATGAAGTTTCTATTCCGAGTAAATTCATTCTATTAGTAACAGATCCCTTTCTAATCTTTCAAACAGGCAAAATTGAAAATCAGTTAAAAGTGAGTATGCTCTTGGTAATATGCCATGCCATGTTCGGATTTTCCTGCAATCTTCGTATTGAATATTTATACCAGTGATCTCCAAATGGAACATAGATTCTTATTTTATACCCGTCGGCATTTATTCTGTCTCTGGACCTTTCCTTCACGCCATAGAGCATCTGAAATTCAAATTTATCTCTGGCAATGTTCTTCTTTTTAATCAGGTTATAGGCCTGATCAATAAGATAATCATCATGAGTAGCAATACCCACATAGTTTCCGTTATCAAGAAGGTATTCCATAATCCTAACAAAATTATCCCGGACAGGCTGTTTTCCTTTGTACGCAATTTCCTCAGGCTCAATATAGATTCCCTTACACAACCGGTAATTCGTGCCTTTCAATTCCGGTGATTTTACATCGTCGAGTGTCCGTTTTAAATAAGATTGCACAACAATACCAACATTATTGTACTTCTCTCTAAGCTTTCTGTAAAGGTTGATAGTAGCATCGGTTGTAGGCGAATCCTCCATATCGATTCTTACAAAATTGTTATACGATTTTGCCCGCTCGAGTATCTCTGATATCTGCTGGTAACAGAAGTCGGGGTCGATTACAAGTCCTAACTGGGTCGGCTTAAGAGAGAGATTGGAGTTAAGCTTATTTTTATTGATCGTATCAAGAACTTCAAGACATTCCTTCTTAGCTTCCTCACATTCGGCTTTGGATGTAACAGCTTCTCCGAGAACATCCATAGTAGCAACAATTCCTTTTGCATTCAATTCCTTAACAACTTTTACGGCATCTTCAAGTTTTTCGCCGGCGATATACTTCTTAGCAAACAGATAAACAACGGATTTTGGTAATAACTTTACAAATTCGACGATTAATTTGTTAAATGGATTCACAGTAGCACCTATAATTGAAAAATTAGTTATCAAAATTACCCTAACATACCATATAAATCAAGGAAGGACCGACAGGTCTTAATTACTACTTGAAGCTATAGAATTGAGAAGTTTTAACAGGAAAGAAACTTTAATCTTCAGTTCTGCGAGTGTAGAATTGTTTTCAAGAATAAAATCAACTTTATCCCTTTTCAGTTCATCGTCAATCTGGTAGGTCATTCTCGAGATAATATCAGATTCATTTGTTTTATCCCTCTTTATTACCCTTTTAATTCTGAGATCTTTAGCGGTATAAATCAGGACAACATAATCGAACATATCTTTAATCTTTGCTTCAAAGATCAGGGCGGATTCAACAAAAACGATTTTCGATTTTGCGAATTCCGATTCAATCATTTCATTTATTTTCCGGATAACAGGAGGATGGACTATACTATTAATCAATTCAACATTTTTTTTATTGTTAAAAACTTTTCCGGCCAGGTAATGTGTATTTAATTTGCCGCCGGCAACAGATTCCTTTCCGAAAGTTTTTACAATTCTGCCAAGGATTTTCTGATCGGTTGCCATTAATTCTTTAGCGACGAGATCGGAACGGATGACAGCAAAGCCGCTCTTCTCGATTAAATCGCTTACAATTGATTTGCCGGATCCAATTCCGCCCGTTATGCCAATTTTAATCGGTTTATCCAATTATATTTTCAGAAATAAATTAGCAGTTGAAAAAATAAACTTAATTGCAGGCAGCACCGTTTATGATGCTGCCCTAATAATTTCTAATCCTGATTGTCTGTGCTTCCAACAAGATATCTTTTAATCTTCTGAGTAGTAGTTTTTTCGAATTCTTTTTCGCGGATATATATTTTTTTAATTTGCTTATAGGATGGGAGCTGTTTATTAGCTTTATCGATCTCCTCCTGAACAATCTTATTAATCAGGTCGCCGGTAATAGATACATTATTCGATCCGGAATATTCAATAAACGCTTCGGCATCAGCAACAACCTGAGCAGCAATTATTTCATCCTGCTTAAGATCTTTTTCGCCGAAGATTAAGGATTCGAGTATGAAAGGACTTCTGTTAAGGATATCTTCAATTTCTTCCGGGAATACATTCTTGCCCGTACGTGAAATAATAACATTTTTTTGTCTACCGTTTATATGCAGGAATCCATCCTTATCAACGAAACCGATATCCCCTGTTTTAAACCATCCGTTATCAAAAGTATCCGCAGTTGCCTTATCATTTTTATAATATCCAAGCATAACGCTGGGACCTTTAGCCCAGATTTCGCCGCTTCCATTTTCGTCGGGGTTATTTATTTTAATTTCGACTGAAGGGAGAGGAATTCCAGCGGCATTATCTTTCAAATTATCGAGACGGTTTAATGCCAGAATGGGTGAGGTTTCTGTAAGTCCATATCCCTGAATAAAAGTAAATCCGAATTCTCTTAAACCTTTTGCAACAAGAGGGTCGGGCGCGGCGCCGCCTGCAATAAAGATTCTTACGGCTCCGCCGAATTTATGATGCAGTTCTGAAAATACTTTTTTCTTTATATTGGATAATCCTGCCTGGGCAAAAATGTTTGTAAGTTTTACAAGCGGCGGTACAATAACATTTTTAACCTTATTCTCTTTAATTGTCTTAACTATTCTCCGGAACATTTTGTCATAGAGGAGAGGAACGCCGAGCAGAATAGTTGCTTTCACCTGCTGAATATCATCAACTACAGTTTTCAAGGAGCGGGCATAATGCACAGAGGCTCCGCAATAAAGTGGGCACAACATACCGCACGTACATTCATAAGTATGATGCATAGGAAGAACGGAGAGGAAACGGTCGGCTTCGGTTATTAGAACCATGCTCACCATATCCATCAGGTTCGACGCAAGGTTCTTTTGAGTAAGCATAACACCTTTTGCGCGTCCCAGTGAACCTGAAGTAAAAATAATCTCTGCAAGATCGTTCGGATTAATCCTCGGAAGGTTATCTGTTGTTATTTCTTTGGCCTGCCTGATTAATTTAGACATATTGAGGAATTCTTTATCCTCGCCTGTCTCGTCCATACAGATGTAATGTTTAATTTTTTTAAGAGATGATTTACCTTCGGCCATAATTCCTGAGTAGGAGCCGGCAAAAATAACAGCTTCGGAGTCCGACTCATGCATGATATTCATTATCTCGTTGGTAGTAAGATTTTTATCGATAGGAACAATTACATAATTGAAGCACATAGCCGTAAGATAGGATACGGCCCATTGAACGCGGTTTTCGCCGATCAATGCGATATGAGTACGCTCTTTGATTCCGATTTCCCTTAATGCGGAACCGAACCTTAAAATGTTATCAAGAAGTTCTCTGAAATTCAATTTACCGATAGGAGTTGAATTTAGATCTTCCAAAGCAATTTTGGAGCTGAATTTTCTTGACGATTGAACGATCATATCCTGAATCGATTCAATTCTGGGGACAGGATATAGTTTTAGTTCATTTTTCATTTCATCTCTATTTTTAGTTGGAAATAATCCTGACGATATAATTTATTTAAATGAACAAAATCCCTTTCATAAGGGACGGGATCTATTTAGTCTTAGATACTTCCACTAAAATTGCCTTGAGGAGGCGGTAAAATTTTTCAACATCCTCAATTTTAACTTTTTCATCGGGTGAATGGGCACCTTCAATTGTCGGTCCGAAAGAAATCATTTCCAGGCCCGGATATTTATCACCCAGAATTCCGCATTCCAAACCCGCATGAACTGCTTTCAGTTCAGGAGTGTGACCGAACAAATCCTTAAATACTTTTCTGGAAAGGCGAAGCAGTTTGGAATCCAGGTTCGGCTGCCAGCCCGGGTACCCGTCGCCCACTATAACCTCGGCACCGGCCAGGTCGAACACCGCTTTAACGGATGCGGCAATATTCTTTTTTGCTGACTCAATAGAACTTCTCTGACTTGTGCCGATTTTCATCAGTTCATTTTCAACAACAACAGTTGCAAGGTTGGTAGAGGTTTCTACAAGTCCGGGGATATCCGGGCTCATTGAGACTACTCCGTGAGGCATTGAGAGCAAAACATTTAAGATTTTATTTGTGAAATCCTTTGTATAGACTGTTCCTGTTTTTCCGCTTTCAGATTTTTCAAATGTAATCTTTAAGTCGCGGTCGGTCGATTTGAATTCAAGGACCGATTCAAGTGAGAACTCGTTTATTTTTTCGCGCAATACTGCTTCATATTCACTTTTAATCAGAATCTGAGCTTCAGCTTCTCTTGCAATGGCATTTCTTTTGGAACCGCCTGAGATAATAACGACATAATAATCAATCACTTTTAATTTATTAAGAAGGAGAGCAAGCAGTTTAATTGCGTTTGCTCTTTTATCAGAAATATTTATTCCGGAATGTCCTCCTTTTAAGCCGCTGACAAAAATAGTATAGGGCAACCATGAATCATCGATTTGAACCGATTCGATTTTAAATGATCCCATTGTATCCATACCACCGGCACAGCCTACATAATAAAATCCGTCTTCCTCGGTATCTAGATTCAACAGGAATTTACCCTTAATAAAACCGGGTTCAAGATTATTAGCGCCGGTTAATCCTGTCTCTTCATCAACGGTAAAGAGTAATTCAATAGGACCATGATTAAAATGGTTATCGGTTGCAATAGCGAGAGCTGCGGCAACACCGATACCGTTATCGGCACCGAGAGTGGTTCCATCGGCTTTAATCCATTCACCATCCCTAACAAGATTAATCGGGTCGTTATAAAAATCGTGGTCAGTATTTTTATTTTTTTCACAGACCATATCAACATGGCTTTGAAGAACAATGCCGGGTACGTTTTCAAATCCGGGTTTAGGGGGAATTGTGATCACAATATTACCCACTTTATCTTCTCTAAATTCAAGATTATTAGTGCCGGCAAAGTTTCTCAGGTAGAGCCGAATTCTCTCCTCATGTTTAGATGGACGGGGAATCTGAGAGATTTCATAGAATCGATTCCATAGAACCGCCGGGGCTAAACCATCTATGGCTTTCATAACACCTCACATTTAATCAAAAATTTCATTTAGAATTTAACCAGCGGATTGTTTCTCCGCAAGCCGGGCATTTTTACGGTCGAGTTCTGTTAAATACTTTTTTCTAACTCTGATATTCTGCGGCGTAACTTCAACATATTCATCATCATTAATCCATTCAATAGCAGTTTCGAGACTTAATAAACGGGGCGGTTCCAGACGGATAGCTTCGTCGGCTCCTGAGGCTCTCATATTTGTAAGTTGTTTGGTTTTACAAACATTGATCCTCATATCGTTGTCCCTGGAATTTTCACCTACAACCATTCCTTCATAAACTTTAATACCCGGTTCAATAAAGAAGAGAGTCCTTTCCTGAAGTTTCCACATAGCATATGCGGAGGCGACTCCGCTTTCCATAGAGATAAGAGCACCCCGTGTTCTATTACTTATTTCACCTTTGAATGGTTCATATCCGTGGAAATTGTGATGAAGTATTCCTGTACCTTTCGTGTCCGTCATGAATTCCGAACGGTATCCGATAAGTCCCCTTGCAGGGATTAAGAATTCGAGCCGCGTATTATCATTAAATGAAATCATATTTTTCATTTCACCTTTTCGCTTGCCCAGTTTTTCAATAACGACGCCGACAAACTCTTCGGGCACATCGATGATGACGTGTTCGAACGGTTCGCAAAGCACATCATCAATCTTTTTCATAATCACTTCAGGTTTGCTCAGCTGAAGTTCATACCCTTCTCTTCGCATATTTTCGACAAGGATAGCCAGATGAAGTTCTCCCCTTCCGCTAACTTTGAAAACATCCGGAGATTGGGTCATTTCCACACGCAGAGAGACATTCGTTTTTAATTCCTTGGAAAGTCTTTCACTCAAATTTCTTGTTGTAACATATTTCCCTTCCAGCCCTGCAAACGGTGAATTGTTTACAATAAAATTCATAGTAAGAGTCGGTTCATCAATGGCAACAAAGGGCAAAGGTTCAGTAAATGCGGGGTTGCAGATAGTATTTCCAATGTCAACATCTTCGAATCCTGCGAAGGCACCTATATCGCCGGCGCTTAATTCATCAACTTCCACCCTCTTAATATTTTCAAAAGTATAGAGCCTTGAGATCTTCGAATTAAATTTTTCCCCTTCGCGCGTAATGAGAGTTATCTGGTCCCCGACGGATAATTTTCCGCTGTGGACTCTTCCGATTCCAATTCTTCCGAGATAATCGTTATAATCAATAGCCGACACTAGCATTCTGAACGGCTCGTCAGTAATTGTCGGAGGCGGAACGTGCTTAACAATCTGTTCGAGAAGGACTTCCAAGTCGCTTCTCTCATCCTCGAGCTGAAGTTTGGCAATTCCCTGTTTTGCAATTGCAAAAACGAACGGGAAATCGAGTTGCTCATCATTTGCGCCGAGCGAAACAAAAAGATCGAATACTTCATTGAGAACCTGATTTGGCCGGGCATCCTTTCTGTCAATTTTATTTATAACAACAATCGGTTTCAATCCGAGGTCGAGAGATTTCTTAAGAACAAATTTTGTTTGAGGGAGAGGGCCTTCCGCAGCATCTACAAGCAGGAGAACACCGTTGACCATTCTTAAAGTCCGTTCGACTTCCCCGCCGAAATCGGCGTGGCCGGGTGTATCTACAATGTTGATTTTAATCCCTTTATAATTAATGCTGCAGTTCTTGGCAAGTATGGTAATTCCACGTTCCTTTTCCAGCTGATTGGAATCCATAATTCTGGTATCAACCTGCTGGTTAGCTCTCCAAACACCTGTCTGCTTAAGCATATAATCGACTAAAGTTGTTTTGCCATGATCAACATGAGCAATTATCGCAAGATTACGAATGTTTTCTACTTTCAATGAAATTCCTTTCAATTATGTCTAATGTTAAGAATATCTCCATCCTTAACTATATATTCTTTCCCTTCGAGACGCCATGAACCTGCTTCTTTACATTTATTAAAAGATCCATGCTGAAGAAAATCCTCGTAATGAACTACTTCAGCTCTAATAAACCGATTGAAAAAGTCGGTATGAATAACACCAGCAGCCTGCTGCGCATTATAATTTTTCTTAATCGTCCAGGCACGGCATTCATCCTCGCCAACCGTAAAGAAGGATTGAAGTCCAAGTATTTCGTAAGATGTTCTCAAAATTTTTGCAAGGGCGGATTCGGAGATACCGTAATCCTGCATGAAGACGGCTTGATCCTCTTCGCTCATCTGTGAAAGTTCCAGTTCAATTTTTGCAAAGAACGGAATAACCATCGCACCCGATTTCTGAAGATTATCTTTCAGGTTTTTTACTTCCTGATCAACTAAGGGGATGGATGATTCATCATAATTAACTGCAATAGCGAGTGGCTTCAAAGTTAAGAGCTGATATCCGCCGAGAATTTTAAGATCATTTTCATCAAGAATGAGAGTCCTTAGCGGTAATTCCTTTTCGCAATGTGCAAAACACTTTTCAATTAACGGTATTTCTCTTTTCAGCTTTTCATCTTTCGATTTCTGAAGATCTTTTTTCAATTTCTCTAAACGATTCTCCAGGAACGCTAGATCGGAAAGTAAAAATTCCGTCTCAAGAAATTCGATATCCCTAAGAGGATTGATACTATTCATAGGGTGAGGGACAGAATCGTCCTTAAAAGCCCTGACAATATAAAAGAGCGCATCGTTATTCCGGACGCTATTAAGGAAACCGGAGGTGATCTTAACTTTATTATCTTCAGACATTCTTAAGCCGGGGATATCAAAGACTTCGATAGTAGCGTTCACCTGTTTTTTAGGATTGAAAATTTTTGAAAGCTTATCAAGTCTCTCATCCGGGATTTTAACAACTTCAATGGAAGCTTCATCCTTCTGACCTGGTGAATGGGTAGCCCCTTTTGATAAAGTGTTAAAAAGCGATGTTTTTCCGGAAAATTGGAGCCCTACTAAACCAATCTGCATTTATATCTCTTAACAATTAGAAAAAATGGGGTTCAAATATAACCATTTTCATTTGAATAATTACTTTATAAAACCAGAAACCGCTAAAAGGAGGATTTATGTTATGAAATAATCTGCGTATGGAGAGCTATTTCCTCAAGAACGGAAGAAACTTTCAGACACTTTGCGAGGTCGCCAGTGAAAACGACGGATTTACCCTTCACATGAGTTTCAAATGCCAGGGCACGCGCATGTTCAAAACTGCAGTTTATTGCGATCATAAGTTGATTTATCACTTCATCGAATGAATGAACATCATCGTTAAAAAGAATTACCTTGTACGGAATTCCGGTAGTGGATTCGTTTGTTATATCGGGCTCTATAATTCCTTCAGGTTTTTCTGTCTGCATAAGAGTTCCCATTTACAACGACAAGTTATAAAATTGCTCCCTAAAAATAAATTTTGATTATATTGCAGCTCGAAAATCGAAAACAGTAATATTATTTAATTTTTTCAGGGAGGATTGATGAAAATTGCTGTTTGTATTAGTCATGTACCGGATACAGCCGCAAAAATAAATATTTCAAGCGAGGGTAAAGGAATCGACCCTGCCGGTGTAACATATGTGTTGAATCCTTACGATGAATTTGCAATTGAAGAAGCATTGAAGACCAAGGAAAAAACCGGAGGCGAGACAGTTGCTATCAGTCTTGGCGGTGAAGCAAATAAGGAAACTCTTCGTAAAGCTCTTGCAATGGGAGTTGACGAAGCCGTTCTTCTTAAAGACGATTCCTACAGGGACTCTCTGGCAGTCGCAAAAGCTCTTGCAGAGGAAATAAAAAATCAGAATGCCGAATTGGTTTTCTTCGGGAAACAATCAGTTGATTTCGATAATTCTGTTGTTGGACAGATTACGTCTGAAATACTCGGTTATAATTGTATTTCAGTTGTTGTTGGATTTACTCTGGACGGGCAAAAAATTACGGCCGAGCGTGAGATAGAAGGGGGAAAAGAAGTTGTAGAATCCTCTCTTCCGGCAGTAATAACCGCACAAAAAGGATTGAACGAGCCGAGATATGCATCGTTAAAAGGAATTATGGCTGCAAAGAAAAAAGTAATAGCAGAAAAGACAATAACTGCTGCGGCTAATTTTGTTGAAATAGTAGGAATGAAAAGACCTGCTCCTAAACAGGCAGGGAAAATAATAGGCACCGATGCTTCGGCGGTTCCGGAATTGGTAAGACTGCTTCGCGAAGAAGCAAAGGTAATATAGAGGTGACAAATGAATAAAATAATTGCAATACTTGAACAGAGAAACGGGCAGATCAAGAAAGCGTCTTTGGAAGCAGTTAAAGCCGCATCAGAGTTTGCTGCTAAACTATCATTCGAATCCGAAGCTGTTGTAATCGGTAATGAAATCGAAAATCTTGATCAGGTTGGAGGATTTGGAATTCACAATGTAACTCATATAAAAAATGCGGAACTGAAGGACTATTCTCCAAGCGGTTATTCTAAAATTCTGTCGGAATATATTAAAAATGTAAACGGCTCTATAGTATTTATCGGCAATACAAGTCTGGGGAAAGACTTAGCTCCCCGATTATCCGCACGAATTGATGCCGGACTCGCAATGGATTGTACGTCAATCGAAATTCAAAACGGTGAATTGATTGCAACTCGTCCAATTTATGCCGGTAAAGTGCTTCTTGATATTAAATTGACAAGTCCGGTTAAAATTTTCACATTACGCCCAAATGTTTTCAATGCAGGTACACCGGACGGAACTACGGCAAACGTAACCGTACAAAATGCTGAGAACCCGGATTTAACAACAAAGGTGATTGAGATTAAGAAATCTGAGGGTAAACTGGATGTAGCCGAAGCCGAGATAATCGTATCGGGCGGAAGAGGTATGAAAGGTCCCGAACACTTTAAAATGATTGAGGAATTATCGGAACTTCTTGGTGCAGCATCAGGTGCTTCCAGAGCGGTAGTAGATGCCGGATGGCGGCCTCATGGTGAGCAGGTTGGCCAGACAGGAAAGACAGTCTCACCCACATTATATATTGCACTAGGTATTTCAGGCGCCATTCAGCATCTGGCTGGAATGCGTTCCTCAAAGTATATTGTTGCAGTGAATAAGGATAAAGACGCTCCGATCTTTCAGGTTGCCGATTATGGAATAGTTGGCGATGTATTTGAAGTAGTGCCGGCATTAATTGAAGAGATAAAAAAAATTAAATAATAGGGAATTGTGAATAAGGTACAAGTAGAAATATTAGGACTCTCCGCCAGTCCATCGGCTGGCGGAGCTTACGCTCTACTGCTTAAAGAAGTTTATGGAGTAAGGAGGCTACCGATAATTATCGGTTCTTTCGAAGCTCAATCGATCGCGCTTGAAATGGAGGGGATAAAACCGCCCCGTCCCCTTACACATGATCTGCTGAAAAACCTGATTGATAATCTGGGTGCGACTGTCACTGAAATAATAATTGATGAACTTAAAGAGAATACATTCTACGCAAAGATCAAAATTGAAGTAGCCACATTATCCAACGAAATAGATTCTCGACCGAGCGATGCGATTGCGCTTGCCGTAAGAACCGGAGCACCTCTTTACGTTGCAGAGGATGTAATGCGTACCGCCTCGTTTGTACCATCAAGCGAAGAAATTGATGAATCTGAAGAACTCCCTCATACACATGAATCAGAAGCGAAACCGCGCAAAAAGAGTATACCGGAAACAAAATTAGCACAATTGCAGGATCAATTAAGAGAAGCTATAGAAAAAGAGGATTATGAAAGGGCAGCAAAAATAAGGGACGAGATAAATAAGCTTTCTGGGACTCAGAACTAATTAAATATAATCTTTCCGATTTCACATTCAAGACACTTGTTTTTAGAACAATAATTTCTAAATAGATCTATCATTCCCTGTGCAAGAACCGATCTCCTTACACTATCATTCATGTTGAGAGATTTTCCGACGTCTACAACTATCTGATTTTCCGACCGCTGTTCATAAATGGAATAGATTTTCAATATTTTCTTTGTGATGTTCGGGCTGCCGAATACTTCGAAATAAACAGCAAAGAACGGAAGGACAACATTAATTACTATTTCATCCGCTCTTGTGGCTCCGACAAAATATTTAATTTCGCTGCTTGCCGCCTGATCCAAAGTGTAGTGGTTTTTCCAGAAGCCCTCGGATCTTACAACAAACAAGGACCTTAGCGAATTAATCAATACTGTAAGGTTATGAATTTCCGTTATCTTCTTGGCTATTATATTTATCATATTACCGTGAAGAAGTTCTTTCAGCAATCGTGCACCGGCAGCCATTCTAATTGTCGGGAAATTCTGAGGCCGAAGTCTGAAAAAGTGCCAGTTGGATTCCTCCATATACCTGCCGTCGTAAAATGGTTTTACAGCATTCCAGTTGAGAAGAATCCGTTCAATATAATTTTTAGAGTCGGGACTGTTAACTTTATCTGAGGAATTTGCCAAACCGCTTATATAAAGGAGGAGTGCTTCGTATTTATCGATCAGGATTCCGTCGCTCTCAATTTTTTTCAGAAAATTGACATTAGCGATCTGAGCTAGTTCGGTCATCTGGACTTTATTTTTTGAATAGCCGAGCGCTTCGAACAGGAGTTCGTAAAAGAGCTGCTGCCACAATAATTTATTCGAAAAATCCGAGTGCTGGAATTTTTTCTCATGGAAACGGGATGAAAGTTCGTAACCGATTACCGGCTCTTTAATATTAAGTTCATTGAGGAATTGAAGTTCTTTTAATCTTTCAAATATCCGGTTACATTTTTTATGAAAACGGTCGACACCCAGTTGAGAAAGAAATTTTTCTTTTATTTCACTGCTTATGGACACTGAAACTGAAGAACACTTCATATTAGTGACGACTTCCTCTTTATCACCACTGATAGATTGTTTCAAGTTTTCAAGTAAAGAATCATCGATGAATGGGGCCAGACAGATAGAAGGGACTTTCCTGCCATTACGAGTATAAACATGAGGCTGATGATTTTTATTAACAAACGTAGCATGCAGTACAACGCTGTTATACTTATTATCGATATTATGACCGTGATTTTTCCAATCGGCATAACTGCTGTCTATTTCAATATCACCAACGTAAGTAAGGTTACCGATCCGGATTCGTGCGTTTTTAAAGTCTGGACCGGCAAAGTCATCGTTTTTACTTCCGGAATCGAGGATTGAAATTTCATCGCCCGTCTCTGTTTTCAGAGAGGATTTGTAGGATTGTTTCTGCCAAACTTCGTACAGCAAGCTTTCGGGGACCTTTATATCAGAACTCATAGTCCATGAGTTTGTATTGTTATCTGACTAAGATAAAGTCGCTGCTATTAAACTGCTGTTCAAGTTAATATTTAAATTGTCAAAATGCTATTACTTATTTTGAAATTATTCCCGCAACAGAATCATTCATAAATGAGATGTACTCATAAGCCTTCCGGCCGAAGTTCTCCGAGCCGTCGCTATAGATCAAAGCTCTGCTAACATTTATAAGAAAATTACGATTGTTGACCGAGTTAAACACAGAGACAACTTCATTCAAGTCTCCGCCCTGAGATCCAACACCGGGAAGAAGCACAGGCAATTCTCCGAAAGAATTTATATTATCCTGAAGCTCATTAAGATTGGTAGCCCCGAATACGATCCCGCAATTTTTCAGGTTATTCCACTTCAGGACTTTACTAATTACTTTCTGATAAAGGAAGGTATTATCAGCCAACATTTGCTTTTCAAAATCTGCGGATCCCGGATTGGAAGTTAAGGCCAGAATGAAATTCAATTTATCCTGGTAATTGAGAAAAGGTTCAATGGAATCAAAGCCCATATACGGGTGAAGAGTAACGGCATCGAAACCGAAATGATCGAAAACCGATTGTGCATACATAAGAGAAGTATTACCGATATCGCCTCTTTTAGCATCTGCAATTATTAAACACGGGAGATTTTTAAGATATTCAAGAATTCTATGGATATTATCAAATCCTTTAGAGCCATCCTTTTCATAAAAAGCGAAATTTATTTTGTAGGCCGCAGCATGTCGGTGCGTATTATCAATAATAATTTTATTGAATTCTTCAACAGGATTAGAATTTTTTAAAAGATGTTTCGGGATTTTCGTTATGTCAGTATCGAGACCTACACAAATATGGAATCCGTTTTTAAACCTTTCATTCAGTTTTTGAAGCGCATTCATCATAAGCCTTTATTTTTTCATGTATGCATTTTTCTGTTACGATAAATGTTAAGTACAATCCCCATCATTATCATATTGACAAGAAGAGAACTTCCGCCGTAGCTAAGGAATGGAAGAGGCAATCCGACAACAGGAGTGATACCGACATTCATTCCAATATTAATTGCAAAATGACTGAACATCAAACTCAGTATACCAACGATTATTAAAACACTGAATCTGTCCTTCGCAAGATTGGAAATATTGATGAGTCTTAAAAAAATAATAAGGAAGAGGGACAGTACAAGTATGCTTCCCAGAAAACCGAACTCCTCGCCAATTACACAGTAAATAAAATCAGTCCATTGTTCCGGAATAAATCTCAATTGAGTCTGGTTTCCCTGAAGGAATCCTTTTCCGGTAAACCCTCCGGAACCGATAGCGAGTTTAGCCTGCAGAGCGTTATAACCGGATCCGAGTGGATCCATAGAAGGATCCAGGAATGATTCTATTCTCTTCTGCTGATGCGGTTTTAAAATTCTGAATGCATAATCAAAAAAGAAACTCGCTCCTAAATTTATAACGAAAACAGTTATACTGTTAAATAGATCTCTTTTAAATAGAAAGAGGGCTATTACAACCATTATCAGGGAGAGTATAAATACGAGAGTTCCGAATAACGAAGCAATTACAACAACACCCGGGGAAATAACTACAAAGAGGCCAAACAGACTTATACCGCTCCAATAGATGAGAGAAAGCGTAATAATAATAAAGACAATGGAAGTGCCCGTATCCGGTTCGAGTAAAATCAATATAACCGGCAGAAATCCGATAGCAAGGGCTACACCTATATCTTTAATATTGTTTATATCCCGATTCTTATAAGTAAGCCAGTTTGAAAGACAGAGAATGGTACCAAGCTTGGCAAACTCCGAAGGTTGAAAACCGATCGGTCCAAAACTCAACCAGCTCTTCGAGCCATAGACTGTTTTACCTGCAAAGAGAACTAAAAGAAGAAGCAGAACAGAAAGCAGATAGGAAGGAACGGCAAGCATTTTAAATAACTGTTGGGGAAGCGAGAAAACAATAAAGAATGCAATAAGAGATACTATTGCTGAATAGAGTTGTTTCTGAAAATTGCCGCTCGCAGTAGGATGATTTACCGTTGAACTATAGACAGCAATCAGTCCAAGTATAGTAAGGACAAAAAATGGTAGAAAAATTGAAAGATCGAATTTATCCTGAAGCTTATAATTAATCTGCAATTTAACGTATCTCCGTTCCTTTTAACTCGCTCAAATAGTCACTTTGAATTATCTGTGTCGCACTTCCTTTTTCCAGATAAGCTTTAATAACATCTCTTGCGATGGGGGCAGCGTGAACACTACCGAAGCCGACATTCTCCACAATAACTGCAATTGCAATTTTAGGATTTTCATACGGAGCGAAGCCTAAAAAGACTGCGTGATCTTCTCCGTGAGGATTCTGTGCAGTACCTGTCTTACCGGCTATATGAATATTGGGCAACCTTATATTGCCTGCAGTACCGGCTCCATTAACAACCTTGAACATCGCATATCTAACAACATCAAACGATTTAGAACTAATTTTTAAGTCGAACACTCTGGGTTCTACACCTGTATATTTACCTGTCTGGGTTTCTATATATCCTTTAAGAAAATGGGGTCTTGCCGACTTCCCGTAATTTGCAAAAAGGGAGGCATATTGAGCAAGCTGTAATGGAGTAACACTCAACTCCCCCTGCCCGATGCCGAGAGAGATAAGGATTCCTTTAGGCCATCTGTTTAGACCGAATGCCCTGTCGTAATATTTTCTAGTAGGAAGGATACCTGGACTTTCTTCAGGAATATCGATACCGGATTTTTTACCGAATCCGAATCTGCTAGAATATTCCGACCATTTATCGAGACCGATTTTAAGAATCAGCTGATAAAAAAAAGTATTACACGATTTTTCGATAGCTGTTGTTACATTAACAGTTCCGTGAACGTGTAGACACTTAAAGTAACGGTCGCCATATTGCATTCCCCCGCCGCAATGGACCCGAAAAGTTGTATCGATTATACCTTCTTCAAGCGCCGTGAGTGCGGCCAACATTTTATAAGTTGATCCGGGAGAATAGATTGACATAGTTGCGCGGTTGAACATCGGTTTATCCGGATCAGTATTCAATTTTGTCCATACTTCATTTGAAGTAACAGATGCAAAATCCTGCAGATTGAATTCAGGGGCACTAACAAAGGCCAGTATTTCTCCAGTTGACGGTTCAATAGCTACCAGTGCGCCTCTCTTATCCTTAAAGGCCGCTTCAGCAACCATCTGTGCATCTTTATCGATAGTCAGAACCAGGTCGTATCCTTTTACCGCCGTCCGGTCTTCTTCACCATCCTTATACTTTCCAATTGTTTTCTGGTGAGAGTCAACCAGCACATATTTAATTCCTTTATTACCTTTTAGAATATCCTCATAAGTTTTTTCAATCCCGCTGAAACCGATTTCATCGCCCATCGAGTAATCTTCTTTTCTTCTTTGAAGTTGGACAGAGGAAATTTCCTTACTATAACCGAAAAGATGTGACCCCATAACTCCAAAAGAATAGTCGCGCTGAGTTTCTATAACGTAATCGAGACCGGGCAGTTTTGCTGAATTCTCCTCGTACCAAGCAATTACCTTGAAGTCGACATCCTTTGCAACCCGTCGCGGAATAAAACGTGAGAATTGTTCATTCTGTTTAAGAATCTTATCGATATATCCTTCAGGAACTCCGAGAATTGCTTCAATATAAGGAGTGAGTTTACTGTCATAATCGGCCGGGGTAATACGCAGAGTAAAAGAGGGTTTGTTACCAACAAGGACCTGGTTATTCCGGTCGAAAAAGAGACCGCGAGGAGCAGTCTGATAAATCGGTTTAACGCTGTTTTCATCCGCTTTAGTTGAGTAAGCCGGCTGATTAAGAATCTGCATGCTGAAAAGCTGGAAAAAGATCACCGCAATAAAACCGATTATTACAGTCAGGAATATTCTTCTTCTAATAACTGAACCGAAATTGGTATCGTTCATTCGATCCCCTTCTTAGAGCTGAAAATTACAATCGGTAAACCCAGGATCGCAGTGTACAAACCGGGCAGGATCCCCGCTTCAAAAAATAATCTCAGAATTCCCATATCAGGATTGTCATTTGCCACACTTGAGTAAAGGAATGAATTGACAGTACCGCATAAAAACAGGATAATAATAAAAAGAAATGTCACTGTATTTATATCAATTTTATTTTCGTTATAAAAGTAACCAGCCACAAATCCGGAAACCGTAAGAGCAAACATTGAAGCACCGAGTAAACCCCCGGAGATAAGGTCGAAGATAAATCCGGTAATAAAACCCAATAAAGTTCCGTAAACCTGACCGTTCAACAGTGCAAAATAAACAACCAGAATAACAATGAGATCCGGCGCAATATTAATAACACTAATAAGTGGTACCAAAACAAGCTGAATTGCAGCAAGAGGTATAAAAAATATTAACGGTTTTACATAATTAAAAAACATTTATTTCATCAAGTTCATTTCTAATTGATTGATCTGTTTACTCGGGATGATATTAACAATGAACAAATTACTTACGGCAGAGATATCCGCATATGGTTCAACTGAAAGAGTGTGAAGTAAACCTAAAGCGATTGATTCTTTTTCCGAAATAATTCCAACCGGAATATCCGGAGGAAATAATGTGCTGAAATCCGAAGTTGCTACGTTATCCCCTACTTCTATTTCATATGTAGTCGGGATGTTTTTTATAATTAATTCTTTACCGTTCCAGTTAAGTACTCCGTCAACATTTATCTTCTGAAGAGTAACTGCTATATTTAGAGAACTGTTAAAAAGAGTTTTTACAACAGAGAACTTACCGGCAACATCAGAAATAATTCCAATCAATCCCTGATGATTGACAACAGGCATGCCGATACGAACTCCGCTCAGACTTCCTTTATTGATAATAAAGCTGCCCTGAACTTTGTTGACGAGTTTTGAAACGACGTCGGCAGCAATAAGCTGATACCGGCTTGAATCCTTCATCGATAGCATATCCCGGAGGTTTTGATTTTCAATCCCCTGTTTCCTCAATCGATTAAGTTCGAGATTAAGTTTAGCGTTTTCTATTTTCAGCTGATCAATTGAAGGATCGCTGGTGAACAAATCCCCGAATGAATCCAGTAAACTGTTAAGAATAGCAAAACTTCCGAATGCGAAGGTTCTGATTTTTTTTACTTCCGGTTTTTCATTACTGGCAAGAAGAGTGAGACTGATAATTACAAGCAGTACTAATATCAGGTATTCCTTGAACTGATATGTAAATCGTCTTAAAAAATTTAGCATTAGTAAGTTCTTTTACGGATAAAGACCTTTGAGTATTTGTTTAAGTTTTCTATTGCTTTACCGGCGCCTCTAACAACAGCAGTTAGAGGATCATCGGCTACATGCACAGGCAGGTTTGTTTCCATTCTAATTCTTTCATCGAGGCCTTTAAGCAGAGCACCGCCGCCGGTAATCATTACGCCGCGATCCAGAATATCGGCGCTTAATTCCGGAGGAGTTCTTTCGAGAGTCTGTTTAATTGCATCTACAATCTGCGCCACATTTTCATTAAGAGCTTCGCGTATTTCTACAGAACTGACTTCAGCGGTTTTGGGGATTCCTCCGACGAGGTCGCGCCCTTTCACCTGAATTGTAACTTCCTCTTTGAGGGGTACTGCAGAACCGACTTCACATTTAATTGCTTCAGCAGTTCTTTCGCCGATAAGGAGATTATAATTTTTCTTAAAGAACTGCATAATGGCATTATTCATTTCATCGCCTGCAATCCTGATCGATTCTTCATTCACAATACCTGCGAGGGCGATTACAGCAATTTCTGTAGTTCCGCCTCCAATGTCGATTATCATATTGCCGACAGGAGCTTCAACATCCACGCCAATGCCAATAGCGGCAGCCATAGGTTCGGCAACCAGATGAACCTCTTTAGCGCCAGCATGTTCGGCGGCATCGCGGACAGCACGTTTTTCAACTTCAGTAACGCCGCTAGGAACAGCGATAACAATCCTTTTACTTGCGAATGTATTGGGAGTAACCCTTTTAATAAAAGCTCTTATCATTCCTTCGGCAATTTCAAAATCGGCAATAACGCCATCGCGCATGGGACGAGTAACACGTATTTCCCGGTGTTCTCTACCCTGCATTTCCTTTGCTTTATTCCCAAGCTCGATAATCCGTTTAGTATTCCGGTCGAAAGCTACAATCGACGGTTCGTTTAAGACAATTCCTTTTCCTTTAATGTAGATTAATGTATTGGCAGTGCCAAGATCAATTGCAACATCAGTTGAGAAGAGATCAAAAATTCCCATTGTTCCTCTTAGTGTTTAAAGTTTCTAATACCGGTAAATACCATTGAAATATTTTTTTCATTTGCGGCTTTAATTACATCCTCATCCTTAACCGAACCGCCGGGCTGAATAACCGCGGTAACTCCATGAGAAGCTATCTCGAGAAGTCCGTCGGGGAACGGGAAAAAGGCATCGCTTGCGGCTACGGCTCCATTCAAATCATGGCCGAACTGTTTAGCTTTTTCAGCAGCAATTTTAGCTGAGTCGATACGGGACATTTGTCCGGCACCAACGCCTATTGCTTTTTTATTTTTCACGTATACAATAGCGTTCGATTTCGTATGCTTGCAAATAACCCATGCAAATTTGAGATCCGTCAGTTCCGATTTTGTAAGTTCTCTTTCGGTTACAAGTTTCAACTCAATTTCTTCTATTCTGGAATTATCTTTTGTCTGAGCAAGAATTCCGCCAGGGATGTGTTTAAGTTCCAGTTCATTTGAGGAAGGATTTTTCTTAACTCTTACCAATCTCCGGTTTTTCTTTAGACCAAGTATTTGCAAAGCTTTTTCGGAATAGGAGGGCGCACAGATTATTTCCAGGAAAATATCATTTAGTTTTTCAGCGGTTTTCTGATCCACTTCCACGTTAAATGCAACAATACCGCCGAAAGCCGAGACCGGATCGCATGAAAGAGCCTTTTCGTATGCATCATACACATCGTTTCCGATTGCAGCCCCGCAAGGATTTGTATGCTTTACTATAACACAACCGTTAGTATCGAGGTCGTTTACAAGATCGACGGCAGCCGTAAGATCTACAATATTGTTATAGGATAATTCCCTGCCGTGGAGAATTTCGAAGTATTCAGTAAAATCGCCGTAAAGGAAGGCATTCTGATGAGGATTCTCTCCGTACCTCAGGTTGAATGATGATTTGAAATTCAGACGCAATTCTGTTTTAGGATAACCAAAATTTTCTTCAAAGTAATTTGCAATCAGTGTATCATAATATGAAGTATAGGAATAAGCAGCGTAGGCAAGTTCTCTACGGGTTGCGAGATCAACTTTTCCTGTTTTTAATTTTTCGAGAAAGCTGGCATACTGATCCGGATTGGTTAGGACAGACACATACTCATAATTCTTAGCAGCGGCTCTAATAAGACTCGGGCCGCCGATGTCGATATTCTCAACTTTCTCCTCGTGAGAGATATCAGAGCGTTTAACCACTTCCGGGAAAGGATACAGATTAACACAAACAATATCGATCGGCAGAATATTATTTTCTCCTGCTTCTTTAATATCAGAGGGGTTGCTGCGACGCATTAAAATTCCTCCGAATATTTTCGGATTAAGAGTTTTCACCCTTCCGGAGAAGATTTCAGGGAATGAAGTAAAATCACTTATTTCGGTACATTCAATTCTGTTCTGAGTTAATATTCTGGCGGTGTTCCCGGTAGCAAGAATCTGATAATCGAGTTGACTTAATTCATTTGCGAATTCAACGATATTTCTCTTATATGAAACACTTATAATTGCAATCTTCTTCAAAACATCTCCGGCATTATTCAAGAATGCTCACTTCTTCATTAACAATTTTTATTTTCCCATCGGCAAATTTTTCAACAACAAACGGAAGTAACTCATGTTCAATTTTCAGTACCCTTTCTGCAATTTCCACCGGGTTTTTGCAGTCGCTGATATCAATTTTTTCCCGGGAAATTATTTTACCGTTATCATAAATTTTATCGACAAAATGGACAGTAGCGCCGGAAACGGTTTCATTATTTTCGAAAACCGCTTTATGAACATTCAATCCGTACATACCTTTCCCGCCGTAGTTAGGAAGAAGAGCGGGATGAATATTTATTATTCTGTTTTCAAATGAATCAACAAAACTATCCGGAATTTTTTTTAAGAATCCGGCAAGAACAATCAAATCAATTGAAGTTTTTTTAAATTCATTTAAGAGAAAGTTGTAATCAACAAAACCTTCTTTAATTTTTTCACTGACAAGATAAACCTGGATTTTATTATCGACGGCAAAACCGAGAGCGGCGGAATCCTGTTTATCACTAACTACTGCGCAAATCCGAAGTTTCTCTTTTGGAACTTTATTAAAAACAGATTTAAGGTTAGATCCTCTTCCCGAAACAAAAACGGCTATCTTCAACATATTTTTTCAAATTTGCGCAAAAAATTATCGAAATCGCAATCAATAATCAATCAAAACCTCTGGAAATATTGAGGGAAACGGAGATTTTCTTACACTCAGGGACGTTTTAGTTTTCTTTTAAGGTTTTCGACGAGAGACTGAAGATAGTCCTGTTTCTCGTACTTGTTTTCGGATTCGGCTCTGGCAATTAACTCTCTTGCTTCATTTTTAGCGCCGACGACCCAATTAGCACGTGCCTGAATATAAAATGAATAAGGAATCATCCATTTTTCATTAACAAACCTCAAAGTAAGGATCATTTCGGCAGCGTCAACCGATTCGGGATATTTCTTAATATTGAAAGCCGATTCGCTCAAATAAGCAAGCGCAAGACCCTTCTGATCATTATTATCAATTGAAGGAATCAATACTTTTAATGAATCGTATGCAGACTTGCTTCGGCCGCTATCGATCATATTTTTAAAACGAACCAGTTTCAGATCCGTTTCATCAACTTCGCGATTCGAAAAGATTTCGCTTTTGAGCTGAGCATAGGAATCCTCGTAGAGATCCGGATTACCGTCGGAGGCGAGATTGATGTATTTCTTATATTCTTCTTCATTACCGAGCATCTTATGACTGAGCGCGATATTAAGTGCTGCGATGCCTGTAAAATCGAGGTCTTTGGAGAGATCGAGGAATAATTCATATTCTTTAATTGCCGACTTGAACTGATTCTTTTTAAAATAGACTTCCCCTTTCCTGTAATGCGCCAGTGCAGTTACCTGAGGGAATCTTTTATTATTAAGACGGATAACCGTATTCAGCGGCTGGATAGCTCTATCGAGTTCTTTTCCCTTTATCAAGGAGACTGCATACTGATAATGGAAAAGAGTATTCTTAGGGTATTTAGGAATTATCTGCTGGATATAGAAGTAGGCGCTATCATAATCGGCAAGGTAATCGGTATAAATTTTTGATAGATGAAATGCGGCTTCCGTAGTACCCGATGTGCCTTTGTTATAAGCAAGCTTAATGTAACGGAGTCCGCGCTCTTTATCCGAAGTTAATCCTGTCAGATTAACCGCCCACTTTAAAAACTCCGGGACGAAACTCATAGCATAGTCGAAAAGACCCAAACCGAGATATGCGTCATAAAATTTCGGATTAAGTTCCAGAGCTTTTTCAAGATTGCTAACGGCATTTTTGCTTGCCCAGAATGCATCCACTGAAGATTCATGAGTAGCATTAGCCATAGCCCTGAAAGATGCCAGATTCCCCGCCATATAAGTAATCCGGACATTCTTCTCATCCTGATCGAGTATTCTGTTTATTTTTTCTTCGGCCAATTCTGCGAAGCGGGAGAAGACCTGGTATTCACCTTTATCCTTCGATCCCAGATATGTCCAGTAATAGATCTGAGAAATCAAATAATATCCATGCGGTTCTTCTGGGTATTGGTCGATAATCCTGTTATAGATTTTTTCCGCAGCTTCAAGCTCCATATTATATGCTTTAGCAAGACCCTGATTGACTAAGGATTGTAATCCCTGGGGAATAACACAATTCTGAATCAGAAGAAAGAGAAGGAGCGAGATTATAAAATACTTTTTCAATTTATTTCCTTTTCGAAAACTCTAAAGCAGCTTTAATAAATTCTCTGAAAAGCGGATGCGCGTTTGTGGCTCTTGATTTTAATTCCGGATGAAACTGGCATCCTACGAACCAGGGATGGTCTGAAATTTCAATCATCTCAACTAATTGTCCATCAGGGGAGAGCCCGCTGAAAACCATTCCTTTCGATTCAAGCTGATCCCGGAATTTATTATTAACCTCGTAACGATGCCTGTGCCTTTCAGAGATTTTGGGTTTTCTGTAAGCATCATATGCGAGAGTTTTCTTTTTAAGGATACAAGGATAAGCACCGAGCCTCATCGATCCGCCTTTAATCTTAACTTTAATCTGTTCAGGCATAATATGGATAACATTGAACGAATTATTTTTAGTAAACTCGGCACTGTTTGCTTTTTTCAATCCGCAAACATTACGGGCATACTCAATAACAGCACATTGAAGTCCCAGACAAATTCCGAAGAACGGAATTTTATTTTCCCTGGCATATTTAATTGCGGAGATTTTTCCTTCAATTCCTCTTTCACCGAAACCTCCGGGTATAAGAAGTCCGTCGTAATTTTTAAGAATAGAATCCGCGCCTTTATCTTCAATCTCTTCCGCGCTTATAAAATCCGCAGAAACCTTAACACCGTTCTCGGCACCGGCATGTACAAAAGCTTCGGAAATGCTCTTGTAAGCATCCTTATTTTCAATATATTTTCCGCAGACAGCGATCTTAAGAACCCCTTCAGAATGCTTTATCGACTCAACAAATCTGCTCCATTCATCAAGGTGAATATTTATATCGGGCAGTTTTAAACGGTCGAGAATAACACGGTCCAAATTCTGATTAAATAGAACAAGCGGGACTTCATAAATTGTTGAACAATCGTGTGCGGAAAAGACAGCTTCTGACGGAACGTTCGTAAAAAGAGCAATTTTCTCTCTAATTTCCTTAGCAAGTTTTCCTTCTGATCTGCAGACGAGAATATTAGGTTGGATTCCGAGTTCAAGAAGATTTTTTACACTGTGCTGTGTCGGTTTGGTTTTCATTTCACCGGCAGATGAGATATAGGGGACCAGTGTTACATGAACACTTATGGCATTCTTACGTCCCATTTCGAGCATAATCTGGCGCATCGCTTCGATGAATGGAAGCGATTCAATGTCGCCAACAGTACCGCCTATTTCTGTTATAATGATGTCGTACTTGCCGGAGTCACCGAGATGTTTCATTCTTCTTTTAATTTCATCGGTGATATGGGGAATAACCTGGACGGTAGCACCGAGGAAATCCCCTCTTCTTTCACGCGTTATAACCTCGTTGTAAACCTGTCCGGTTGTAGTGTTGTTAGCCCTGGACATATCAACATCGAGGAATCTTTCGTAGTGACCGAGATCAAGATCTGTTTCCGCGCCGTCGTCTGTAACATAAACCTCGCCGTGCTGAAAAGGATTCATAGTACCGGGATCAACGTTTATGTAAGGATCGAACTTTTGAATTGTTACACTGTAGCCGCGAAGTTTTAAAAGCAGTCCAATTGAAGCGGCGGTAATTCCTTTACCAAGAGAGGAAACAACACCACCGGTAACGAATATATACTTAACTTTCTTTTTGAAGGGCATGTCTGATCAATTTTTTTTGGATAGAAAAAGTTGGAATCAAAAATAAAAAAAAATCTGAATATCTCTATGATTCATTTAAAATTGTTTTAATATTTATTTATTCCTCAATTAACTCAATTTCACTTTCAAGAGGTATTAAAACAGAGTATGCTTTACCGGAACGATTAGGAAGATGATTATCGCGCAGCCAGGGATTGAAAATTTTTAGTATTTTATAATTAATACCCTGCGCGGAAGCAAAACCGGCCAGGTCTTTAATCTCTCTTTTTACAATCACTTCTTTTGTTGCAATCGGTTTATAAAGCTGATCTTCTTCAATAAAAAAGCCATATTTACCGGGATTTGAGAGGATCTCCTTTATGGCCAGAAGTCTGAAAACAAACCTGTTGGTTTCTTCCACCAGATAAAGGTTATAATAATTACGCGACTTCTGACGGCCAATCTGTTTGTCTATACCGTTCATTCCGAAGTTGTAGGATGCCGCAGCCATTGTCCAGTTTCCGTACTTATTAAAAGCTTTTTCAAGATAACGGCATGCGGCAACAGTTGCTTTCTCAATATTAAATCTTTCATCAATTTTATCGTTCACTTCGAGACCGTATTCCTTTGCAACCGGGGCCATTAACTGCCAGAAACCCGCAGCACCCGCCGGGGAAACAACATTCGTCAGATTACTTTCAATTACTGCAAGGTATTTAAAATCGTCGGGTATTCCATATCGTTTTAGAATCGGTTCAATTACCGGGAACCATCTGTTTGCCCTTTTAATATTAAGAATTGTCGAGGAGGACCAATGCGCGTTTACAAGCAGTTCTCTCTCCATTCTTTCTAAAACATCAAAATCCTGAAACGGAACTGCTTCTCCGCAAAAATCCATTTTATCCGGAATAGAAGGGATTAATTCCCGATGGTCTTTTTCCATGTGAACAATTACTTCTCTCGGAGTTTCCTTTTCCAAAGATGAAATTTTTTGAATAATTATGATACCGCTGATTATAACGAAAACAATCAGGGATCCAATAACATACACCAGTTTTCTATCCATATTTTCTATTATAAAAAAAGAAAGGGCGAACCAGAAGTTCACCCTTTCAGATTAATCGATTAGGAACAATTATTTCTTACCGAAGGCAACATCTTCGAGCATTTTGGTAGTAAGGGATTTCGGCCTTTCGATCGGATATCCGAGAGCCCTTGCCCAGATAATATTGGAGCAAACACCGAGAGCTCTTCCGATACCGAAGAGAACCGTATAGAATTCATATTCCTTTACACCGTAGTACCACTGAATAACGCCGGATTGAGCATCAACATTCGGCCATGGATTCTTGGCTTTTCCCTGCTCTAAAAGAATTGGAGGAACTACTTTGAAGAGAAGATCGACGTATTTAAACAGAGTATCATCGGGCAGATGTTTGAGGCAGAATTCTCTCTGCGCCATATACCGGGGATCTGTCTTCCTTAGAACCGCATGTCCGAATCCGGGGATAACACCCGTTTTCAAAGTTTCATAAACAAAGTTCTTCATTTCCTGTTCTGTAGGAACTTTGCCTCCCATGGAATCCATAACACCGTGGAGCCAGCGAAGAACCTCTTCGTTTGCAAGACCGTGCAGAGGACCGGCCAGGCCATTTAACATCGCACTGATAGCATAGTACATATCTGATAGAGCGCTTGCGACGAGATGACCTGTATGAGCGCTGACGTTACCGCTTTCATGATCGCTGTGAAGAATAAAGTACATTCTTGCAACTTCGTCGTACGGTTTGGCTATGCCCATCATGTGAGCAAAGTTTCCGCCGAAATCTAATTTCGGATCCGGAGGAATAATGTTACCGTTACGATATTTAAGTCTATATATAAATGCCGCAATTTCAGGAAGTTTTGCCAGAAGATTCATAGCGTCTTCGTAATAATACTCCCAATAGACATTCTTCTTTACGCCTTCATGATACTTCTTAACGAAGATTGAATCTTTATTCATCGAAAGAATTGCAGCTGAGAACATAGTCATTGGATGAGAATCAGCAGGCATTGATTTCAAAATATTGAAGACATAATCCGGAATTTTCTTCCTGGAATTAAATTCTTCACTTACTTCCTCAACTTCTTTTTCTGTCGGCATATCACCGGTCAGAAGAAAATAAAAGAAGCCTTCAACTGACGGCATTTCATTGCCGGGAACCTTGGGTAGTTTCTCAAAAACCTCAGGAATAGTCAAACCGCGGAAACGAATTCCTTCATGAGGATCGAGATAGGAGACATCCGTAACAAGGCTTTTAATATCCCTCATTCCTCCGATAATCTGACCAATGTTAACTTCGTCTACTTTAACATTACCAAACTCCTTAACCAGTTTTTCGGTACGAGGTTTTTCAAGCTGAATTTTTTCTTGAAGCTTTTGTTTTAATCCGGACATAATCCCTCCGTGATAAATTAGAATTAGATTTATTTATATATATAATCAGAAATAAGTAAATGTCCGTAAAAATAATCAATCAACAGAATCGGCAGCAATGCGGCCGCTTAAGACCGCGCTTTCAATCGTAGACGGTAATTCAGTATTAGTCCAATCACCGGCAAGAATCAGATTATTAATTTCAGATTTAATGGTATTTCTCAATTCAATTGATTTCATATCGGGAATGAAGGTTGCTCTTTTTTCTTTTATGATTTTATAATCAATAACTAAACTTGATTTGAAAATAGCGAAAAATATCTCTAAATCCGAATATATTGTTTCAAGAATTTTTTCCTCTGTAAGGTCATTAAAACGGTCGGCTCCGCTGATTGTTAAAGAGATGTGACTGCCATGGTTGAAGAGCCAGTGAATTTCGCCGTCCAGAAATCCGTAAAAGGGTTCAGAAAAAGGATTTTCCGAAAGCCATAGATGGACATTAAGAATTGATGAGTATTCCAGTTCGGGAATCCGGACATTCTCAATTGATGAACTTTGCAATATCTGTCTTAGCGAATATGCTGGTACCGCTGAAATAATGAAATCGAAATTATCATAAGTGGCCCGGTTAGTTATGACTTTCGTAATTTTATTCTGCTCGGTATGAAATCTAATCACTCTTTCAGATAATTTAACTTCAGCACCTTTTACATTAAGATAATCGAGCGAGGGATTAACATATAATTCGCTCAATCCTGATTTGGCTAAAATTATTGCAGAAGATTCAGTCCCGTCAAAAAAAATTCTTTTCAGAATAGAGGCAAAGATTGGCGCGGAAGCGCGTTCTATCCCGGTATTTAAAGCACCTATTGCAATAATCCCCCAGAAATCTCTTATTGCTTCATCGGTCTGTCTTTTATCAAGAAGCCATTCTTTAATTGTTTTACCTTTCAGGTCGCACGAATAACAACAGACAAGGTCAAGAAACAGATCGATGATTTTTATCCTGGATTTAAAACGGAGTGCTCTAAAGTTTAATAGCGCTTTAAGCAGATTAAACGGATAGTAGTGTGAAGACGCGGAAAGTTTATAAATCCCCCCCCTCTTTTTTACAAAAGTGATTGAGAGTGAATCAGGTTTTTCAAGCAGATGACATGCATTTATAAGAGAAAGAAATGCGAGTGTTTCCTTGTAACAGCCCATCATTATATGCTGACCGTTATCGTAGTAGGAACCGGTTTCAGGATTCAGAAGTGAGTATGCACGACCGCCAAGTTTTGGAGATGATTCGAAGAGAGTGACACTATGATTTTTATTAGACAGGTAAACCGCTGCAGACAATCCGGCGAATCCGCCACCAATCACCAGAGATTTTTTCATTAGTATACTAGACTGTATTTAGCCCATACCCCGATTGATATTGCCGCTTTTTCAACTTTGCCGACTTTAATGCGTTTATTTAGAACATCGTAATCAGATTTTTCAATTTTCTGAAGCAGGTTGGTATAGATATGCTGCATAGCTCGGGCAGGAAACATTGAAGGTTTGTCTTCAAAATCGAGAGACTCATTCGCCCTGGAAAAATAATGCCTGGCCCTTTCAGCTTCATAAGTCATAAGTGAACGGAAATTCGGATTATAATTTTTAGCCAGAAGCTCGTCTTCCGAATAAGAAAATCTTTTCAGATCCTGCTGCGGGATATAAATCCTTCCGGCTTCGGAATCTTTACCCACATCCCTGATAATATTTGTAAGCTGCATTGCCAGTCCCAGATTAACGGCATAATCCCTGGTCGATTTATTCTTATAGCCGAAGATTTCTATACACATTAAACCGACAGTTGAGGCAACCCGGTAACAGTATTCAACAAGGTCGTCAAAGCTAAGGTAGCGTTTGCGTTTGAGATCCATTTCCATACCGATGATCAGTTCGAAGAAATGCTCGAGAGGTATGTTGAACTGTTTTATAATTGCAGCGACTTTATTTAACAACGGATAATCGGATTTGCCAGATAGAGATTTTTCAAATTCTATTCTCCACTTCCGGAGTCTTTCATATTTAAGGTCATCAGGGCCGTAATCCTCATCAACAATATCATCAGTTTTTCTGCAGAAAGCATAAACAGCATTCATAGCATCTCTTTTCTGAGGAGACAGTAGACTGAAAGCATAATAGAAACTGCTTTTGCTTTCTTTCGCTATTTGTTTTGAATTATCTTCTGCCATTTAAATATGCACTGATTAAAAGGTTGATCAGATCAAATTTATTAAGCTTTGGCCGAAACTGAAGCACATTATAATTTATTTTTTCAATTTTTCTCAGCATTGCTTCACCGCCGAGAATCGTCAGTTGAATCTGCCTGTAAAGACGGTCCGGAAGAAGCGGAAGCAGGTTCCTTCCATCATCAAATAACTTCTGTGCTCTACCGACCTGATATTTTAACAGCGCTATAAAATTAGTATTATTTTTTTTCAACTCAAACAGATTTTCAAGTACACCGAATTTCTCCAATTCATCCAAAGGTATATAGATTCTTCCCTTCTCATAATCAACTGCAGCATCCTGGTAAAAATTTGTAAGCTGTAAGGCAGTACAAATTGCGTCGGAATATTTATAAGCATTGCTGTCTTTTATTCCAAATAGTTGCAGAATAATTCTGCCAACCGGATTAGCAGAGCGCCTGCAGTAATCGAGCAGTTCCTTAAAATCCGTATATCTCTTTTTCACAACATCCTGTTCAAAAGCACTCAGCAGATCATAAAAGCTATTAGGATCGAGTTGATAAGTCAGGATTGTTTTGTGAAATGCCGCCCAGAATTCCGACGAGTACTCCCCCTTAAGGCATGCATCAAGTTCATTTTTAAATAAGCCAAGTTTTTCAATTCTGAATTTTTCTCCGGAAATATTATCCGGAAGAGATTCCAGCGGTTCATCGGCAATATCATCCGCCTGACGTGCGAACTGGTAAACCACGGCAACATCTTTTCTAATTTTTTCGGGAATAAAAAGAGAGACGACAGGAAAATTTTCGTAATGGGATCTGGTAAAGCGGATTGCTCTTGAATAGGCTATCTGAATATCTGAATCCGTAATATTGTTTTTATCCATTTAAGGATTCTTTCATAAAGGAAAATTGAAAAGGAACTGAAGAGAAGTCACAGGGTCAAGTGAACAAAATCTTGATGCTGAATTGTGCCCGGAACAGGACTCGAACCTGCACTGCCTTGCGACAACTAGCTCCTGAAGCTAGCGCGTCTACCAATTCCGCCATCCGGGCATTTAAGCAGTGCAAAATTATAAACAAAATTCAAGAGATACAAAAACTACCTTATTTCTCTTGCTTCATGTGACGTATCTTTAACAGAATAACGGTCGAATATCTTCATCGTTGTATCCCTGAAAGCATCGAAGGATGCCGGCATATCCCTTATGTTCATGATATCTACCAATACTCCGGTACGGCAGTCATTGGAATAGAGTTTCGGATCCCCCAGTTCATAAATCGATTCCCTGCAGAATCTGACCGGAACGACATTTCCGTTTGACGGAGGTGCAAAGTCTTCCATCGGAAGCTGAAGCTGTTCATATACATCGTGCATAAAGATAGCCCAGACAGGCATAGCTGCTCTGGCACCCTGTCCGTAATCACCTGTAAAGGAAATTCGCTGGTCGTCGAAACCGACCCAGGCACCCGCAGCAATTTGAGGAGTATAGCCGATGAACCAGGCATCCGCATAATCCTGTGTAGTACCGGTCTTACCTGCAGCCGGCCGCTGGAAATTGTAACGGGCCCTTGCGCCGGCTCCGCTTCCTTCGTCGATTGCGGATTTAAGCATATCAGTAACAATGTAGGAAGTTTCTTCAGGAATTGCTTCAAATGTCTGATTTGTAAACCGGTCGATCAGAACCCCATCCTTATCCTCAATTTTGAGTATTGAGATCGGTTCGTTATAAATACCATGATTTGCCAGAGTAGCAAACGCAGAGGTCATCTCCAAAGGAGTAACAAGAGATGTACCGAGGGCAATAGAAGGATAAGGTTCGAGCTTACTTTTTATACCCATCTTCTCTGCAAATCTGATAATTTTCCACATCGGGGCGTAATCTTCAATTATAAGTCTTGCCGCAACAACGTTTACGGAATGCTTGAGGGCATCCCTTAGAGTTGTAAATCCGCCAAATTTGCCATCGAAGTTTCTCGGGCTCCACCCATTATAATCGAACGGCTGGTTCATTATCGGGTAGGCAGGATAAAGACCGTTATCAATAGCAACAGAATAAACAACCGGTTTGAATGATGATCCCGGCTGCCGGCGTATTTGAGTAACGTGATTGAGTCCGTATAAGAATTTCTGATCCCTTCCGCCAACCATTGCTTTGATCTGACCTGTTTTAACATCGAGTGCGACGAAACCGACTTCAATTTTTTCACCGACTTTTTTTAATGAATCAATAAAAGCAGAATTATTTCTCAGGCGGTTATAGACAATCCGCTTTTCATCCTGAGTAGAAGCCGATTTATATTCTATTCTCTGCTTAATCGATTTATCAATCAGTTCTCCGAGCACACCTTTATAATTATTCCAGTTCCATGATTTATCGAACTGTTTCTGGAATTCATTGAGATGAAGCTCGGCTGCTTTGTTAGCAATTCTCTGCATACGGCTGTCGAGAGTTGTATAGATATTCAATCCGTCCTGATAGAGATCGTATCCGTATTTTTCCGCGAGTTTTGTCATCTGCTGACGGACATACTCTACAAAGTGAGGCGCGATAGTACCTTTTATACCCTCTTCAATTTTTTTATATGATAATTTTATCGGTTCAATTTTCAGTTTATCGTATTGTTCTTTTGACAGGAAACCATCTTCAATCATATTGAACAGAACAAGATTTCTTCTTCTAAACGCATTATCATATTTATTGAAAGGGTCATATATTACAGCGGATTTAAGGAGGGCAACAAGAACACCGGCATCGGATACCGTAAGATCTTTAACACTCTTATCGAAGTAGACTTTGGATGCCATACTTATACCATAAGCACTATGGCCAAACCAAGAGATATTGAAATACATCTCGAGAATTTCTCTCTTAGTATAAGTTTTCTCGATCTGGATAGCGGTAATCCATTCCTGAATTTTTCTAACGACAGTACCAGCGGAAGTTTCGTTACGGGATTTCAGTTTATAAAGGTTTTTTGCAAGCTGCTGTGTAATTGTGCTTGCGCCTTCCCTTTTAAATAAGAAAACCGTTTTAAACATCGCCTTAATAAAACGTTCTACATCCACGCCCCAGTGACTATAGAACTTTTTATCCTCCGTAGCAATCAACGCATTAATAACATGCTGCGGAATGCTGTCTACGCTTACTTCCACCCTGTTTTCATTGAAGAACTGTCCTATCAGTTCGCCGTCGATGCTATAAACGTTGCTGGCTAATTGCTGGCGCGGATTTTCAAGTTGTTCCAGAGAAGGAAGGCCGTCGAAAATATAACGCATAAATAGTATAGAGGCAGCAATTAAAATAAAACCGATGAAGAGGAAAATATAACGCCAGGATTTCCTTTTCTTCTTTTTTAAGGGAGCTTTAGAATTATGAGCCTGATTGTTCATATTATTTCCAGTCGATAATCTCGAAAGATTCTACAAATTTTCCATAACAGGGAGAATCGAGCCAGCTTCCGAGGTTAATGTAAAATCCGTTATTAAATTTTTCATTTGCACGCAGGTGTGAATGTCCGAAGATTACATAATCGTAGTCGGAATTCAATTTGATTCTGGCAGTTTCCTTCAATCCATCACCTGTGCCATAATCCTTTTGTGCCGTATAATCCCTGCTCTTTCTGCTAGTTGAACTTGCAATACTTACACCGATATCCGGATGAACCGCGGAATAAATTTTTTGCAAAAACCGGTTCCTTAAAATCTTCTTTAAAATTTTATACCCGGTATCATTCTTCACCAGTCCGTCTCCGTGACCGATGAAAAAACGTTTACCGTTCAGGACCACATCAACCGCATCATGATACATCACTGCTCCGATCTCCTTTTCGAAAAAATCCCTGTGAAGGAAATCATGATTCCCGATGAAGTAATGGATCTTAACACCGGATTCAGCGAGTTCGGTTAAAGCCGCGAGCGTCTTGAAAAATCCTTTCTGAATTACGGTTTTATATTCAAACCAGTAATCGAACAGATCGCCGACAATATAGAGATGATCGCAGTTTTTTGCGGCATAATGGATGAATGAGACAAGGAGCTTCTCCTTCTCCTTTTCTATCTCCCGGTTATTTAATCCAAGATGGATATCCGAGATAAAAAAATATGTCTGTTTCTCTTTCATAAATTCTATTTTAATAATTCGAATGTAGCAAGGAGCCATTTATCCGGATCGATAATCACGTCCCGGGGTTCCGAATCATTTAATATTATCAATTCCTGATCTTTCCGGGATATGTTAAATTTTTCAATTTGTTCGCCGTTATCGAATACAAGTTTAATATCAACCGGAAATTTATAAATATCGTAACCATTTTGTAACTGTTTAATCGATATAATTGTTTTGAATTTTCCGTCAGATTTTTCCACCCGGTAACTGTAACCGGCTTCGATAATTCCCTCTCCTGTGAATACCCACTGGTCGAAAAATTGTTTTAGGTTTTTCCCAGAGACTTCCTCGGCAATTTTCTTAAAATCCCCGGTAGACGCATTTTTATACTTATACCGCTGATAATAGTTTCTGAGGATTTTAAAAAAAGTTGAATCACCCGTTTCTTTCCTGAGCATATGAAGGACCCAGGCCCCTTTATCGTATACAAGGGAGCTAAAAAGGTGGTTATCGGGATTATGTAGATTTCCGCGCCTGAAGGTTCCGAATTTGGCGGCAAGCGTTGTTCTTAAAGCATCGGCACCGATTGTCCTTTCCCAGTAGAGAGCTTCGGAGTAAGTTGAGAATCCTTCGTTGAGCCAAATATCCCGCCAGGTTGCAGGACCTACAGCATTCCCCCACCATTGATGAGCCAGTTCATGAATGATCATGTCTCTGAATAATTTCCTGCCCGAGATGAAATCTGTTCCAAGCCCGGTTATTGTCTGATGTTCCATGGCACCGTAAACCCAGTTGAACTGGGCAATAGAATATTTCTCTTTGGGAAAAGGATAGACTCCGAACAGTTCCTCAAAAACTTCAAGGTATTTTTTGTGATCGGAAAAATCTCGTACTGCATCTTCAAACTTATCCGGAAGGGCATAGCAGAAAAGATCCACAGTATCGCCGCCGGCGGAAATAAATTTATCTGAATAAGTCTTATAATTACCGGAATAGAGAGCGATAAGGTAAGTGGAAATCGGGTAGAACAGTTTCCAGTGATAAGTCCTTTTATCTTTATCAACTGAAATACCTTTTAATCTGCCGTTCGAAAGAGATACGAAAGAAGAGTCGTTAGTAATATAGATATCCGCAAGAGCCTTATCATCCGGCCGGTCGATACAGGGGAACCAGGTGGAGGCAAAGACAGGTTCATTAAGAGTATAGATCAATTTGCTTCCGTTCATATCGTCAAATTTGAACGAACCGAATCCGAGGCTTTTGGGTTTCCCTTCATACTTAATCCGGACAAATGAAGTGTCGGTAACATACTCGCCTTTTTCAATCGATATGCTTGTTTCGGATCTGGAATATTTAGCAGGACGGTTGTTCAGGAAAACGGAATTGATCTTAAGATTGTCGTAAAAGTTAAGTATAAGGTTCTGCCGGTCGTAAGGATTTGAAGTAAGAGTAAGAGTCACATCACCTTTAATGGTCCCGGTTTCGGGGAGTAGTTCAATTTTAATATTGTAATGCAGAACATCAAGTTTATGCTGCGAACTATCATTGTATTCTTCAATAAACTCAGAATCGATCTCTTTAAGATCCATTAAAATTCCGATATGCTTTTCATTTTCAGCAATGAAACTGAATTGATCATATAAGCGAAATAGAAAGTAAGCGGCAATAGAGAATAAAATTATTCCGGTTAATGCGAGAAAAAATGTTTTTCTTTTGATACGCATAAGAAAAGAAGATGAATTGTCGAATAGTTAACTCAAAGTTAACAATTTCAACGATTGCCAATCAATTCTTAATTAGATATATTTTGAACAAAATAGTTGAGGTTCGAAATGGCTTATACTGGATCGACGATACTTCGCAAAACATTGATAATGGTTTTAGCCGGAGGACAGGGAGAACGATTATTCCCTCTTACAAAATTCAGGACGAAACCATCTGTACCATTCGGAGGGAAATACAGAATAATCGATTTTACGTTATCAAACTGTCTTAACTCAGGTTTCAGAAAAATTTTTGTACTAACTCAATACAAATCCGATTCACTTAACCGTCACCTTTACGAAGCCTGGAATATATTCAATCCGGAATTAGGTGAATTTATCTATTCAATTCCTCCGCAATTCAAAACGAGTAATAACTGGTATCTTGGCACAGCCAATGCTATTCAACAGAATTTCAACCTGCTGGAGGATGAAAATTATGAATGGATACTGATCCTTTCGGGAGACCATATTTACAAGATGGACTACCTTAAGATGATTCAGTATCATCTTGAAAAAGGCGCCGAGCTAACGATTTCCAGCATTGAAGTCCCCAAAAGCACTGCTAACCGATTCGGTGTTATCGAAATTGACGATAGCTACAAAGTTAACTCGTTCATTGAAAAACCCAAGAATCCCCCATCAATTCCGGGCAAAGATGCTTTTTCATTTGTTAATATGGGAATTTATGTTTTCAATGTAAGTGCACTAAAGGAAGTTTTTCAAAAAACCGATCAGGAAAAAATTCATAATCACGACTTCGGAAAAGATGTTATTCCCTATATGCTTAAAAATAATTACAAGGTTCAGGCATACCGTTTTGTAGATGAAAATAAGAAGGATGAACCATACTGGGTGGATGTAGGAACAATCGACAGTTACTATGCTGCCAGTATGGATCTGATAAGCATTGATCCACATTTCAACCTATATGATTTCGATTGGCCTTTAAGAACCCAGCAAAGGCAATTCCCGCCGACCAAAACAGTATCGCATGAAGGTGAAAGAGTGGGTAGAGCTTTTAATTCTGCAATTTCCGACGGTACAATAATTTCCGGAGGCCTTGTTGAAAGATCAATAGTCGGCTTCAACGTTAGAGTTAACAGTTATTCGTACGTTACCGATTCGATAATAATGGATAATTGTAAGATCGGCAGGCACGCGAGAATAAGAAGAGCGATTATTGACAAAAACGTTGTTATACCCGAAGCAACCGAGATCGGTTTTGATCCGGAAGCCGATAAGAAAAGGTTCACGGTTTCTGAGACAGGAATTGTTGTGATCCCCAAAAATTATATATTTAAATAAAGCACTCACAAACCCCTCTCCCGGAGGGGTTTTTAATTCCGATTTGATATAAATTTCAGACACAAATACATTAGCAAATATTTCTATGCTTCAGGACAAATTAGAGAATCTTCCTGCACTACCGGGCATTTATCAGTTTAAGAATGATAAAGGGAAAGTAATTTATGTCGGTAAAGCGAAAAACCTAAGAAACAGGGTTCGGTCCTACTTTCAGAGCAGAATAGAAAATGCCAAGACAAGTGCACTTGTTTCAAAAATAGCTGATCTTGAACTGATAATTACCGATAGCGAAATAGAAGCCCTTGTTCTCGAGAACAACCTGATAAAAGAATTAAAGCCGCGGTATAATATCAATCTGAAGGACGATAAATCATTCCCATATATTGTAGTTACAAACGAACCCTATCCGCGGATATTTCCTACAAGAAACGTTGTAAAGGACGGTTCAAAATACTTCGGTCCTTACACCGATGTGAAGAATATGAAATCTTCGCTCAGACTTATGAATAAAATTTTCAAAATCAGAAGCTGTAAATACGATATAAATGAAGAGACAATAGCGAAGAAAAAATTTAAGGTCTGCCTCGATTATCATATAAAAAAATGTGAAGGTCCGTGCGAAGGACTTGTCAGCCAGATCCATTACAACAAAATGGTAAACCAGGTTATAAAAGTTCTACGTGGACGCACCGACGAACTGATCGCAGATTTGAAAGAGGAGATGAATAGCGCGTCAGCACAGCTTGAATTCGAGAAAGCGGCAGAGATAAGAGACAGAATTGAGCAGCTGAGTGTTTACTCATCGAAACAGAAGGTTGTTACAACTGATTCAGGCGACAGGGATGTGATAAGTGCGGCGTATGAAGGTAAAGATGTCTCCGCAACTATATTAAACATCCGTTCCGGAAAACTGGTCGGGAAGAAGCAACTTACTCTTTCAACAGAAGAGAATGAGCCGGAAGCCGGGATCTATTCGGCAATAATTAAATTCTATTATGATGAATTTGTTGAAGTACCCAAGGAGATTGTAATAGAAGCCGAACCGGAAGATTCCGAATCGATACTGGAATGGCTGAACACACGGGCAATTAAGAAAGGCAGATTTATTATTCCGCAGAAGCAGAGCGAAATGAAATCCCTATTAATGATGTGCAAACAAAATGCCGAACTGCATCTTAAAGAGATTCAACTTCAAAAGATGAAAAAGGAAGGGAGTATTCCCTACGCTTTATCTGCACTTCAGAGGGATCTGCATCTTAAAAACCTTCCGCGTAGGATTGAGTGTTTCGATAATTCGAATCTTCAGGGGAGCGACGCTGTTGCCAGTCTGGTTGTATTTGTTGACGGCAAGCCGAAAAAGAGTCTCTATAGAAAATTTATTATAAAAACTGTAGATGGACCAGATGATTTTGCCAGTATGAGAGAAATAATTCACCGTAGATACTCTCGATTGATAGATGAGAAGGAAAAACTGCCGGAGCTGATAATGGTGGACGGAGGAAAGGGACAGCTTTCAAGCGCGATCGAAACTCTGGACCAGCTAGGTATACCGGATTATGAAATTATAGGATTAGCAAAGAGACTGGAGGAGGTTTTTCTGCCGGGGAATCCGGATCCTCAGTCCATTCCTAAAACTTCCTCAAGCTTAAAACTGCTTCAGCAGATACGGGATGAAGCCCACCGTTTTGCCATCACATTCCACCGAGAGAGGCGAAGTAAAAGGACTATTACTTCGGAATTACTGGAGATAAAAGGAATCGGGAATAAAGTTGCGGAAAAACTGCTCTCACATTTCAAAGGGATCGACAATATAAAGATTGCACCTCTTGAAGAACTTTCCAAGGTTGCAGGGAAATCCAAAGCAGAATTGATTTATAATCATTACAAACAAAAAAGCCAAGACACCTAATCACCCAAATTAAATACTGACCGTTGCTTCCTTCCGGACCTGGCGGGATTGGGTATCAACTTGCCGATTAGGGCTTGGCAAAACAGGTTGCAAATATAGAAATTTTAGATGAAGCAAAGAAATCCTGGCTCGGAATTCTCCGTTAATCAATCAATCGATTATGTCGTTAAGAGAATTTAAGACTCTTTCTACTTCTATTCCACCATTACCCTCGAACGTACATTTCTTCGGGTCACCCGGACATATTGTACCACAGTAATTCTCAGACGGAAGAATGATTTTACTCAGATTACCCACCGGTCCCCAGAGCTTTGGAGAACAGGCAGTTAAAGGACAGAACATTGAAAGTGTTTTGATTTTAAGAGCAGCGCAAATGTGCATTGGTCCGGTGCTTGCAGATATAAGTAGATCGAGAGTAACAAAATTTACAATTGATTCACGCAGCGATTGATTGCCGGAATTCGGATAGACAAGATCAGGAATATCTTTTAACGAATCAGGCGGTTGATTATCGGTAACCGCAATTCTGACATCATTACGCTGACGCAGTAAATCAATCAATTTTCTGTAATACTCTTCTCCCCAGTTAGGGGCAGAGTTACCGCTTGTAGAATGGATGCCGACGATAAATTTTCGCCCGCTCAGATATTGATTTCTTAACTCTGATGCTTTTTTCTTTTCATCATCTGTAAGATGTATCTCAGAACCCAGATTGTCCGCTACAACTCCGATCTTTCTAGCGAGATCCATACAATAATCCGACTCGTGACGTAGCGGGATATATTTCTTCCGGGATACATACCGTGTAAACGTTAGGGCCTGATATAATTTATGACCTACTCCCACACGATACGGGATACCGGCAAAAAAAAGCAGGTAATTCAATCGTTCAGTAGGCAGTAAAGTTAAGGAATGAGTAAAACGGAAATGCCTTACCTCATTAACTTTTTTCCAGAATGATTCGATAGAATTTTCCGGTATATCGTCAATCAGAAGAATTTTATCAACGTAAGGATTGTTTTCATAGATATCCCTGGTGTATTTACGCAGAAGCACTGCAACGAACGAACCGGGGAATTGCTTTTTAATTTCACGGGGCAACGGTGTTGAAAGGACAACATCGCCAATCCTGTCCGGCCGCACAATTAAAATCCTTTTCTGTTTTGTCATTCTACTTAATCTAATATTTTATTCCGGACTCTGTTATATTCTTCCTGCCAATTCAATTCACGCGAAGCTGTTAAACAGTTAGTCTTATATTTTTTCAATAATTCAGTATCAGATTTTAATTTAAGGACAGCATCAACAATACTTTCCGGATTGGAGATATTAATTGCCTCGCCGACCTGATATTTTTCTATGATCATTTTCATTTGCGGAAGATCGGATGCAAGTACGGGAACACCGGCCATTATATACTCAAACATTTTGTTCGGAAGAGCATGATAATAGCTGACACTTATATTTTCTATTAAGGATAGACCTAAGTCCCCCCCTGCAGTAAAATTGATCAGTTCCTTCTGACTGACAGTCCCGGCAAAAAAGACTCTATCCGAGATGTTTGCTTTAACGGCCTGATTACTGAAATTATTTTTCTGTTCACCATCGCCCAGAATAATAAGAACGGTGCCGGGTAATTTCTCCAAGGCTTTAATAATTAGCGGTATGCCTCTCCCCTCAAGCAGAACTCCCTGGTAAATTAAAATGAACGTATCTTTATTCAGGCTGTATTTTGCTCTAAAGTCAATTACCTTTTCGGGTTGCTGAAGCAGAGGAATATTTCTAATAACTAATGTGTTATTAATTCCATAGAAGTTCTCGAGGAAGCGGGAATCCATCTCGCCGGTTGTGAGTACGAGCTCAACTCTCTTAATGAACAGTTTTTCAATTGATTTAACAATCGACTGAAGGAACGGCCTGTTACGTAACCCGCCGAGGAAGGCATAAAGTTCGCGGCTGTTATAAAATATTTTCGCTCTTTTAAATTTACCGACTATAGTAACAATCGGAAGTGTATAAAAATCCTCTGCAAAAAAGAGATCCGCTCTGCACTTAATCAATTCTCTTAGAAGTATAATAGCAAAGCGGAGATAAAAAAGAATCGACAGACTTCCCTTCTTCAGTTTATTGACAGTATATGTATCGTCATTAAAAGGCTGATTGCTTATAAACCAGTCGAACGAAATAACCTTTACGCTGGATCCGTCATTTTTAAGTGAATTAGTTAGGTTGACAATACGGGAATCGTGAAGTGCGTTGCCAAGAAATGCTATGCATACTTTTTTCTGCATAGTAAACCGCATTAAAGTTTAATACTGAGATTATTGCGCATTATCGTTTTGGCATCAAATTGTTCTTTGAATTCAATCAGGCTCATACTGGGCGTCATCGGATTTTCCGCTTTAGTATCCTGGGAAACGCCAATATCGACGTAGGAGTAACCTTTATCTGTGGCATAATTAACAACATCGTACATAATTCTGTGCATCGGCTTATATTCTGCAAACTCATAAAGCATCATGTTATAAAAACAGAGAGCTACATTTCTATTAGCAATAAAAACCAGCGAGCCACCGATTGGTTTTTCACCGAGATAGACCATAAAAAGGACAAGATTATTTGGGAGAAGCTGTTTTAATTTTATTAAATCATCGTAGGAATGCGTCGGCTTTGAATTATGCTTAGCTTTGTTTTCAACTAATATCGGATAAAACTGATCGTACCTCTCGTTAATTTCAATCCGCAGATCTTTAATTCGGAAAGTCTTGCGGACATTTCTTCTAGTTGTTGGCGAAAATCTAAGAAGGTAATCCTCACCCTTCCTTAGATTAATTGCACTAGATATATAATGGAGTTTGTAATCAAAACCGAGCCATCTCATTGCGAATTCAAGATTCTGGTTTTGATACTTCTCATATATCATTGGCGCCGAAGTCAGTTCGAATTCCTTAATATTATTTTTTTTACCGTAATCCAGCAGAGCCGAAACAATTTCCATTGCTTCTGCAAATTTAATATCCTTGGTAACAATAGATCCGTAACTGGCTCCGATCGGAGATTCATAAATACCATTGCGCAATGCACCGGGCAGAACCGCCTCTATTTTCCCATATTTAGTGAATATTAGATGATCGAAACGGAATTTGCCAGGTGTGTGGTAGTCTAAAAATTTCTGGAGGTGAAACATTGTACCGTTGTTCGATTCCAGAACAAATTGATCCCACTTTTCTTTCCAGTCTTCAGAATACTTGATGATTTCCATATTATTTGTTCCGCAACTGCATTGATGAAGATTCCGGATTCAAAAATACTATTTAATCGTCTTACATTTCACAAATTGTGCAACATCCCCGGGTATAGTCATCACTTCCTGTTAAAATGTATATATAAAAGTAATGATATTATTATCACCCAGGCCATACTTAACCGGGACGTAAGCATAGTCAATATTCAGACCTTTCCATTTCAATCCGAAACCCGCACTAATATTCTTTGAATCCGATCCGGTTAAATAACCGCCTCTGACAAAAAAAGCATCATCGTAAACCAATTCCGTCCCGACGTGCAGGTGGAGCGATTCATCATCCAGATACTTCTGAATTCCTCCGATGGCATTCATTTTTATTTTTGACTGTCCGAAGTCGATTGAATAGGAAGCGCCGGCTCTGAAATCGATCGGCTGTTTTGTAGATTCATTTCTCATCATACTCATTGAGCCGATATTCCTCAATGAAGCACCGACCGATAGATTGTTTATCAGTCCGGAATAAAGGACACCAAGATCGAAGCCGTATCCCGATGCTTCATCGGAATACAAATTTTCATATATATACCTGAAAGTAACACCCGCATGAAGATTCTCAATAACATTAAATGCTGTTGATAGCCCGGCAGAGAAATAATTTGCGTTAAATTTTGAGATAGGGTCGCCGGGAATGTTTCTTATTTCGATATCAGAAATTGATGTAGTATTTACATTAAGAGCAAACGGAAGTCCGAAAGCAACAATGCTTGCAGAAAAAATTTCCGAACTCAGATCCTGAAACAAAGAATTATGAGAGAATGACAACTGCGTTAATCTCAGAACTGAAAGCTGAGCCGGATTATATTGAATTGAAGTTAACTCACTTCCACTTATAACACCGAGATCGCTCATAGCAATATTCCGTGCCCCCGTGCCGAGTTTGAGGAAAGCTACACCTGAATTTCCTGCTGACTGTGCCGAGATTAATGAAGCAGATAATGTAAGAGTTATAAATATTTTTTTTAGCATATGGTCAGAAGTTTATATTGACACCGATTATATGATGATCCGACGAGGAATAGGGTTCTATAACAAACGCATAGTCGAATCCCAGCCGTAAATTATTCAACGTGTAAAAATATGAAAAACCGAATGAGGGTCGAAGAGGAATTTCACTATTTACCAGATTAATCCGGTCAATCCCGCCTCTTAAGTAAAGATCGGTAATTATATTATACTCAATTCCGGCGCGAAGATATTTTGAGCCGGCATTACTGTTTTCAAACTCAATAGAAGTTAATATTCCGTTCTCTTTAAAGTGATAAGATGCCCCGATTTTTGTAAGGAACGGGAATTTATTCTTCGTTATACTTCCCGAAGTACCGTAAATCTTTCCGCTGTCCCACTCATACTTACTGTTAATATCCGTCATAACCAGTGAAAAAGTAAGAGCGTCGTTATACGAATAAAGAATTCCGGCATCAAAGCCGACACCATTAGAAGTAAAATCCTCGTAGAGTTTGAAGAGATAAAATTTGAATGCAATTCCCACGGCAATTTTATCGGAGAACCGGTTTGAAACGGCAATGAAGAATTGATTTTCGGATGTTGAAAGGTCGCCGGTTTTAACACCCTGATTATCTCGGCCGTCAATTCCCGAAACACCCGCATTAATCAATCCTGCACTAAATCCCGCAACAGATCTCGGTTTAGTTTTCCCGTCCGGAGTTTCAACGCTTCCAAATTCGAATTTGCGTGTGAAGCTTATAAAATTGAGAGTCCGGTCGAGTGATAGAAACGAGTAGGCCGTCTGAAAAAGATTTCCTTCCTGAAAAGATGCGAGCGCCGGATTATAAAAAGAAACCAGATTACCTGTTTTAACCGAAGAAATTGAATTACCCATTGCAATTCCCCTTGCACCGAAACCGATTCTGCTGAAAGCACCAGGCATACTGCTGATTCCAGAAAATTCCGGCTGAGCAATGAGAACAGAAGTCAATAACAGTGTAATACTTAAAAACTTTTTCAAGACAGAACCCGATTTAATTACAATATGACAATTATTTTACCGAACAGCGGTTTATCTGAACCGGCGTCAATCCTGTAAAAATAAACACCGTTGGGCACTACCTTACCCGATTCATCCTTCCCGTTCCAGGACTCAATATGATTCTGGCTTATACTACGCGGTGCATTTTGTATAAGAGTCCTGACCAGATTCATACCGAAATCGAAAATTCTGACAGTAATATTTTCCTGTTTATCGAGGGCATATTTAATACTAACCTGATTCCTGTTCGGATTAAACGGATTCGGGAAAGCATACGATTCTGAAACAGAACTAATCTCATCGCTCGCAAGAAATACTTTCCAGTTCCCCTGCCAGATTCCGGAAGTTTCATTTAAGCGGACAAGTCCGTTAACCGAACCGATCCAGACATTATGGGAATTATTGTTAGCATTTTCAATTTCAACTGCACGGAAGTGCCGTGTATTAATCGATACTTTAGTTCCGTCGTCTATAATGTCAGGTGCGGCAATCCAGGAAGCACCGTTATTTATGGACCGGTACAATCCGTTCTGGGTGGCGACAAATATTTCGGAAGCGGTATAATTTCCGGGGCTTCCGGAATATTTAAATCCGAAATCCATGACCCGCTCATCGGTAAGAAACTGATCCCACGTAAAACCTCCGTCCTTGGAACGGCTAACGCCCCAGAATTCCGTCTGGCCTTCTGTTTTCCACGTACCGGCCCAGATTGAGTTGTCGTGCAGATTTTTATCGAGCGCAAGTATAAAATTTCCGGTGATTGGTTCCGATTGATTTGTATGATTAAACTTCCGCCAGCTGATACCGCCGTCCTCACTCCTATTTAATCCCCCGGCAGTACCAACCCATATAACGTTATCATTCTCGGCCAACACGGAAAAAGCGGTGTGATTATAATTACCGAGAGTACCGGCTTTCGGTTTCCAGATAAAATTTAACTGGTCGGAAGGTGCAATTGAGTTTAGATTATCGGGAGGAAGAACAACCCTCTGCCAGGTTTTACCCATATCAGTCGATTTACGGAATCCACCGCCGAAAGAAGCGATCCATATAGTTCCGGATGTTATTTCGATATCGTAAATAAAATTCTGGAATTCAGTAGCAACCGGCTGAGCCCATAACATGTTGGAACCGTAAGTAATTGTTGAGTCGCCTACATTATCCATCGGCTGATCAATCTTTTTCCATGTATTACCGCCATCGGAAGAGTAACGGATTCCTGTTCCGAAAGGATAGGTCTCTTTTACCCTGTCGTCGTATTGAAAATGCCAGGTAGCAGCGTAGATAATCCCGTTATTGTATGCAATTGCCGAAATGCTCTCTTCTCCGAAAGCCTCGGATTTGTAATAGTTAGTCCAGGTATTTCCTCCATCAGTCGATTTGCTCAGACCTTTCGAAGTACCGAGCCAAATAGTGTTATCCCGTATCAGAATTCTTTCTATTGTATTGCTCGCCGGAGTGGAATCGTAAGCTTTTGAAAGAATATTGCTTTCAAGATTAAACTGAACCGGGATCTGCTGGGCAGTTATTGCTATACCGAATAAAATATAGAGGGAAAGAAATTTTTTCATATCAATCAATTAACATTCATAAAATGAGTTATAATATTGCTGAGGTTATTGCTTTTATCCTTGGCCTGAAATTCGAATTTCCAGCTTCCGGTTTGAGAAGTTGTTCCGAATGAATTCTTAAATGAATAGATACCATCTCCAGCTGTCTGATCTCCAAAGACGTCAAAATTCCCGTCATCAACCATCAGAAAATATCCGAGACCATTCTGCGGATCGACAAGCGAGCCATCCGGCCGGAATAGTTTAAAGTAAACCTGGGATATATCGCCGGGTCCGTTCCGGTCTTCCGCCTTAATTGTAAATATGAACGAATCGCCTCTGTTTACACTTGAAGGGATTGAAAGATTCGATATAACCGGAGTATAACTGACCTGATTGTTATTGTAATCAAAAAGATGGACTGCAACCTTCGATAAATTTTCAGGACTTTGTTTAACATTATCTTCGACGTAATACTCGATAAGATATTTACCGCTGGAATATTTTTTACTGATTCCAATCCTGGCAGAAAATATATTATCATTTGCATTCAAATCACCGTTAACAGGTAAATTGCCGTTATCCTTCATCTCAGAAGATGAAATGACAGTAACTGTACCATCCAGAGATCTTATCTTAAGCCATGCCCGGGATATATATTTAGAATCCTCAAATTCAATACGTGTCAGCAGACTCGAATCTGCAACCGAATAGCTGAAACTCAGCGGGGCAGATATATTTTTTACTTTGTTGTAAACTTTAGTTTGTTCAACAATCCCTTCGGGAATTTCCTCGCAGGCGGAAAAAATCAGAATAATAATGACAATTAGAAACCGGGGCGACAAATTAATCTTCCTTAAAAAATTCGGGTAAGATACAGAGGCATGCAAAAAAAAAGAAAAAATCATAGAAAATTTGCCTATAAAAATGTTGAACAAAAACTAAAGTAGCAAAGTATCTATAATTTTTCCCGATTGTGTGGGACAAAAGTAAAAATTGACACTTTTAATGTCAAGTCATCAAATTTAACTCACAATTAGAAAGAGAGGACAAACGGTGAGAGTGAGAAAGAGAGTATGAAAATGAGGATTGCAAAAAAACCGATTATCATCCGTCCGGTACTCAGTTTTTCAAAAAACGGTACAGGGGGATGCTTAACCTTAATTACAAAATAGAGAATGAAAGCCCAGAAGAGCCAACCGCTCCATCCGAATCCGAGCTCAATACCCAACGTACCGATGAATCCTGATACACCAATGAATGCGAGCAGGAGCATTGAAATGGATGCAACCGCTTCATGAATTTTACCGCCGAACATGCTGTATATGATATGGCCGCCATCGAGCTGACCGACGGGAATAAGATTCATTGCAGTTATGAAAAGACCGAACCAACCTACACAAAGATAGGGATAGTGATAAATTTCGGACATTGGCGGAATAAAAGAATCGGGATTAGCAAAGAGATATTTAACAATTTCAAAAAGAAGTGTAGTCCCGAATTCAAGATGAATTGCGTCCTTTCCGTATTCAGGCGAAAAATAATCGGGATGAATTTGTAATATGTAATCAACCGGAGGCAAATTAGAAAAGCCGTAAACGAGCAAAGCGGTACTGGCAAGGAATCCTGCAATAGGTCCTGCGACACCGATATCGAACATTGCCCTGTTGTTTGGAATTACGGATTTAGTTTTGATGACAGCTCCCATTGTACCGAAATTAAAAAATCCCGGGATCGGAGGGAACGGGATGAAATATGGTAGTGTTGCTTTTACTTTGTGATAAAGAGCGGCAAAATAATGTCCGAACTCATGAACGGTTAAAACAAATAGAATCGAAAGCGCATACGGAAGCCCGCGCATCATTTCGTTTACTTCATAAGGGCCCATCTTACCCGTCGTCCATTCCATGCCGGCAATAATGGTTGTTAAAAATGTAATAACGAAAAGAGAGATATGAATTAATACCGATTTTTTTTTCGATGTTAAAAAAGAAGAGTACGATTTATTAGCGTAGGAATCAGACATTATCAGAGATCCAGATTAATGCCAACAGCCGAATAGGCTTTAGGAAAATCGAAATACTCCCCGTGTATACTTTTACCGGAGTAAAAATGGAAATAGAGACTAATACCGCGCGAATCAGGTTTGCCGAATTTAATTCCGGCTGAGAATGAATGATTGGCGGAATACGTGCCTATATTAATTAGTTTAATGTCGTATGCTGCAAATGGTGTTAGATTCTCTACCAACAAACCTGGGGCAAAATAATCGAATCCTAATTGATAATTTGTCCGGCCGATGAATTCAGGTGTAACATGGAATAAATAAGTAAATCCGGCATATGCTCTGAATGAGTTGATTTTATAAAACGGCATCAGTTCTACAAACTCCCGGCTATAGACTCTAGGATTGAGCCCGTCTCTCCACTGCTGATTTACTCCGTCGTAATGACCATCAACAAAATGAGCACTAATATGACTTAATCTAACGCGGGCTCCGTATTCAATGTTACCTTCAGATTTTTTATAACCTGCATTAATACCGAACAGGTAATCGACAGCATCAACAGGGAAATGAAAATCCTTCTCCCCTCTCAGCAATGTATAGGTAAAAAGATCCGCACCTATAGAGAGTTTCTCGCTATCATTTATTCTATAATGATAAATATCGATTGAATTACCGATATCAAGCCGCAGTTCATTTTTAGAAAAATGAAACAAAAAACCCAATCTCGGCTCCAGAGTATTTGCGGAAAACGGCTGGATGTTAATACTTCCCGGGAAAAGCTCGGTACTTTGCGAATTGATTACATTAGCGAGAAAGAGGAAAATTAGAATACTTTTTTTCATATAACGTTCTGCAAACCATTTGTTCGGGATTTTAAAGATCATACAATTTATTTGTAGTAAAGCGTTTAGACCTCATTAAAAAAAATTTTTATAAAAGATAAATTAAAACCGGGTTAAAATTCCCTTCCTTTCCATTTTACCTTCCTGTCCGGCAGGACAATAAACGGAAGAAGAATCACATAAAGAATGAAATAAATCTCAAATGCAAAAAAGTGAAGAACCTTTATTTTCAAGCCAAGTTTATTAAAGACCGGTAAAACAAAAAAATAGTCGATACATAATTTTAAGAGGCACAAATATAAAGCCGTAGTAGTGAAAAAGAAAGGTGTTAATAATAGTCCAAGATTTGAAATATATCCCCATACCATAACCATGTAGCCAATAAAATCGCTTTCAATTCCACCAACACCCCATCTCTTCTTCTGCCAGAAAAGTGATTTTAAATCTGGGCAAGGTTTTGATGTGACAAGTCCCCCTTTATCCAGCGGATAAATGATTTTGTATTTCTTAAGATGGTGAATTGCCATGAGTAAATTAAAATCCTCTGTTACGGAGAATTTCAAATTCTCATAGCCGCCGACTTCAAGATAGGCAGACTTTCTATACGACATATTATTGCCGATGCAGCTGAGAGGTTTCTTAAGATTGATAGAACCTGCAGCCACAGTAAGAAGGTAGATAAAATCGATTGCCTGCATCCCGAAAAACGGGGTTGCATCTCCTTGAGTAGTATAACCGCCAACAAAGCCGACGTCCGGTTTAAAGTATGATGCGAGCGTAAGAGCCCATTTGGGGTTCACCTTACAATCGGCATCGGTAGTTAGTATAATCTCACCGTTAGAAATTTTTACGGCATTGGCCAGAGCATTTGTTTTCCCTTTGAGATGTCCGATCGATTCTGACGGAGTAATAAGCCGGAAGCGTTTTTTTTCCGAAATAAACGATTCAATAATTTCTCCCGTGCGGTCTGTTGAATGATCATTGACGATTATGATTTCTATTTTTTCTTCAGGGTAGATCAGGTTTTGGAGGGAGGAGAGGCAATCGAGAATATTCTCCTCTTCATTCCTGGCGGCAACAATCACGGATATCGGCGGAAGGTCTATATCATCAATTTTCCCGAACCTGATCCCCGCTCCGATTGTGAAAATAAGAATCTCGATAAAGTAGAATGAAAGACCAGTTAAAAAGATCAACTCAAACATGATATAATTTTATTTCAATTGTCTGATGAAATATAAATAATATTAGAGAGGTAAACCTTATATTGCGTTAAAGAAATCTCCAAACTGTAAAGCAGTAAATATGCCGGGCAGAGTAAAACCTCTTAAAAAATTCGGACAAAATTATTTAACCGATAATAATATAGTCCACAAGATCATAGATTCATTCAATCCTTCCCGGGAGGAATGTATTGTGGAAATAGGGCCCGGAACAGGTTCTCTAACAAAATTACTTTATGAAAAAACCGGCCCTTTCACCGTCGTAGAAATAGATACACGAGTAATTGAAGATCTTAGGCAGGAATACCCCGGATTGAAAATTATAAGCGGTGATTTCCTTGATATTGACATTAATAATCTCAAGCAGAACGATAAGGTTCTTAGAGTAATTGGGAATATTCCCTACAACATAACCTCTTCTATATTATTCAAGCTGATAAGAAACCGCAGGATAATATCCGATGCGTTATTGATGGTTCAACTTGAAGTGGCACAAAGGATGACCTCCGGGCGAGGTTCAAAAGACTACGGAATACTGAGCGTTCTGCTCGGTTATTTTACCGAAACAAAAATCTGCTTTAAAATTTCACCCAATGTATTCTACCCGAAACCGAAAGTCTGGTCGGCAATAGTGCAAATAAATTTTTCGAAAGGGACCGACGATACAATTGACGACGAGGATTTCATTCAGGTTGTAAAAGCATCGTTCGGGAACAGAAGAAAAACATTAAAAAATTCGTTAAGTAATAGTATATTTAAGGGCGTTAATATTGATAGCGGGCAATTCTCACTATCGCGTCGCGCTGAAGAATTATCAATCCAGGATTTTATAACACTTACAAGATTAATTAAGGAAACCGGATGGCAGAAGAATTAAGAAGTCTTCATGACCTTCTAGAGGAAGATCCTGAGATAATAGATAATATAAAAGTACTGATTGAAGAAGAAGCGGCACAGAGCCTGCTTTCAATTTTTACCGATATCCATCCCGCAGATATTGCCGAAATAATAAACCACCTGGATAAAGAGAAAGCCCGTTACCTTTTCAATATTCTCGACACTGAAACCGCCAGCGAAGTAATTATTGAGCTTGACGAGAACCTGCGCGAAAAAATTCTTGAAGAAGTAGACGCGGAAAAAATCGCAGATATAGTTGACGAACTCGATACGGATGATGCTACCGATATTGTAAGCGAATTACCGGAACAGATAGCCGAACAGGTTCTTGAATATATTGAACCGGAATCGTCAGAAGACGTAAAAGAGCTTCTCAAATACCCCGAGGATTCTGCCGGCGGTATTATGACGAGCGATTTTATTCACGTACTCGAAGATGCTACGATCGCTGATGCTATTGAACAAGTCCGGAAGAAGGCAGATATAATTGATCATATATATTACATCTACGTAACAAAACAGAACGAGGAATTAACGGGATTCATTCTGCTCAAATCCCTTCTGCTTCACCCTCTCGATACAAAAGTTTCGACTATTCTTGAGGAAGATCTTATTACAGTTCATCCGGATGACGACCAGGAAAAGGTTGCAAACCTGATGAAGAAGTACGACCTTGTATCCGTACCGGTTGTTGACGACAACGGAATAATACTGGGACGTATAACGATAGATGACATTGTTGACGTTATTGATGAAGAAGCCGGGGAGGATATTCAGAAATTTGCAGGTCTGTCCGAAGAGGAAGAGATAAGCGACAGTTCATTCACTATATCCCGCATTAGACTCCCATGGTTATTTGTAGCATTGTTTGGAGAGATGATAAGTGCTGTAGTCCTCTCCTCTTTCCAGGCTTCAATTGAAAAGATTCTTATAGCCAGCTTTTTCATTCCTGTAGTAATGGCTATGGGAGGGAGCTCCGGCACGCAGGCCGCAATCGTTATGGTACGCAGATTAACAGAGCACGATGTTTGGTTCAAAACAAGTTATAAAAAAATTCTTAAGGAATTTCTGGTCGGTTTATTCAATGGGATTGTATGCGGAGTAATTCTGATAATCGCCACACATTACCTTTTTAACGCTGAGTTCAAATTCTCGATTGTACTTTCGATTTCATTGCTCGTAATAATGATTTTCGCTACGGTGATGGGTGCTACAATTCCCCTTATGCTAAAAAGATTCGGTGCGGACCCCGCAGTAGCCACGGGTCCTTTTGTTGCAACGATGAACGACATATTCGGATTAACCATTTACCTTTCGATAATAACATTTGCATTTCTATAATAATGGAACGGATCAGATCTTTTTTTTTGAACCTGAACACGACTGATTTAACCGTAATTGTATTTTCTGTCTTCCTTTCTGTTATCAATATCATTTTTATCGGTAGAATTGAGTACTGGTATTTAAATCTAACGATGAACATTATAGTAATAACAACTGCATTTTATCTTTCATTTAAAAGTAAAAAAGGAGGAATCTGGAAGCAGGTTCACTACTGGTACCTGATCCCTCTCATCTTTATTTTTTTCAAAGAACTATATTTTATGGTCGATCCGATACGCGGAATTATCTACGATGACGTATTAATTAAAATAGACAGATTCATATTCGGAGCAGATCCGACTGTTGAGTTATATAAAATCGCAAATCCAATGCTCACCGAACTTCTTCAGATAGTTTACGGCACATTTTTCTTTTTGCCTGTGATTTTAGCCGCAGATATGATACTTCAGGGTAAATGGAAGGAACTCGATTACGGAGCATTCATAATAGTATATGGATTTACACTTTCTTACATCGGTTATCTGCTGGTTCCTGCAATAGGGCCGAGATTTACTTTACATGTTTTTGAAACAAATAACATTGAAATGCCCGGACTTTTTTTAACAGATTTTTTACGGGAAGTAGTTAATACCGGCGAGTCGATACCATCCGGCACTATTAATCCGGCTGAGATAGTTCAGCGCGACGTCTTTCCGAGCGGTCATACTCAAATGACGCTGCTTGTAATGATACTCTCGGTAAAATTCGGAAGCCGCTTAAGATATTTTTTTCTGATAAATGGAACGCTTTTAATATTTGCGACTGTTTATTTAAGGTACCATTATGTAGTGGACCTTATTGCAGGCGCACTGTTTATGTTTTTTACATTGTGGAGCGGTCGGAATATTCACAGATGGTGGAATCAGGTCAGTAATCCAGCGTCAACTTTCTGAATAGTTTCGACAATTAAATAGAAATACCTGTCGAGTGAACAGTTTGCATCTTCGCGAAGGTAGCAAAAGCCCTCCTCGTTCTGGGCATTGCATTCGATACAGACAGTTTCTCTAAGATTTTTATATATTTTTGTCAGTTCAGCATTATCATTGTTGTGAACGAGGTCAATAATTCTGGGCAAATACAATTCAACTGCGCAGACTTCATCCTTGTTTAATGTGCATCCACCTTTTTCATTAGAATCGACACAGATTGCACAGACATTATGTTTTATAGCTTTTAAATATTTATCCATTTTGATTTCCGTAAATTGACACTAAAAAAGTAGTAATTAAAAGACAAATATGGAAGAAACAGAGAATAAAAAAGAGAAAGTAAAAAGAATTTTCGATTCTATTTCTCACAGATATGATTTTCTTAATCATTTCCTGAGTCTGGGGATCGATTTTTACTGGCGTAAAATGGCAATCAGCTACACCGGAATGAATCCGGATTCTATATTACTGGATTTAGCATGCGGTACAGGGGATTTTTCTATTGCTGCTCGGAAATCCGGGATCAGGAAGATTTTCGGTGCAGATTTATCTTTTAATATGCTCCGTTTGTTTGAAAAGAAAGCTGAATGGATAAAAGGGAAAAAGATACAATGCGTTGCAGAATACCTCCCTTTCAAACCGGAATCTTTTACGAATATAACTGTGGCTTTCGGTGTCAGAAATTTTTATGATATTCAGGAAGGTTTTAATTCTTTCCACAGGGTTTTAAAACCAGGCGGGAAAGCGACTATTCTGGAATTCCGGCTCCCTTCCAACAGACTCATAAAAAAATTATATCTTTTTTATTTCAACAGGATACTTCCTTTCCTAGGAAGGATTATTTCAAAGGACCGGGAAGCATACACTTACCTGCCGGAATCGGTCGGCGAATTCGATAAGAAGATTGATTTAATTGAAATACTGAACCGGAGCGGATTTTCAAGAGCAGAAAAGCATTCATTGACCTTCGGACTAGTCCAGGTTGTAATCGGACAGAAATGATCAGAAGAATTTTTTTATAAGACTTTCCTTCAGTTTTTTAAAAGATCCGGCGCGGTGACTAATTTTATTTTTAAGTTCAAAATCGAGCTGGCTGATTGTCTGTTCGTAACCATCAGGAATAAATATCGGGTCGTATCCAAATCCGGCTGTACCTCTCTCCTCTTTAATAACGATGCCGTGCAGTTCACCAACCGCATCAATTCTATTTAAGCCGTCATAAAAAACAGCGTGACTAATGAATTTAGCTTTATGCGGTTCCGGGAAGGAGCTTAATTCTTTTATCACTTTCAAATTATTATCGGCAAAGGTGCAGTTTTCCCCCGCATATCGGGCTGAAATAACACCCGGTCTTCCATCCAGCTGTTCTACCATCAATCCAGAATCGTCTGCGAAAGTCGGTTCATTATAAATTTTATAGACTGCTTCAGCTTTCAGCCAGGCATTTTCAGCGAAAGTTTCACCAGTTTCCTCTACATCAATATTATTTCCTAGATCGTAAAGAGAGATTATTTCAAACCGGGAATTATTAAAGATTGATTTTACTTCTTTTACTTTACCCTGATTCTGACTTGCAAAAATAATTTTCAATTAAGCACCGCGATTTGTTATGATAATACTCTTTCAATAAGTTTTTGCAGCTCCTGTTTACCATCTCTAATTAATTTTTCTTTTTCATAATCCAGACATAAACCATCCTGTGCAGCTATTTGTCCGTCGATAAATACCATTTTTACACAATCAGCATTAGATGAATAGACAATCCTGGAATAGACCGAATCGAGGTCCTGATTCAATGGCTGGTCCGGTCTATCGAGATCGAGCAGTGCGAGGTCGGCTTTTTTACCTACTTCAATACTTCCGATTTCATTTTCAAGATGAAGCGCCCTGGCCCCGTCTATAGTTGCGAGTTTAAAGACCGTTTTTGCATCCATAGAAGTCGGTCCATGAACCGGCTTCTGAATCATTGCCGAAAGATGCATCTCCTTAAAGATGCTGAGGGAATTATTACAGGGGGCACCGTCAGCGCCAAGTGAAACGGATATGCCTTCTTTAAGCATTCGCGGAATATCCGCAATTCCGGAGCCCAGTTTGAGATTTGAAGAAGGACAATGTGCAACTCTAACGCTATTCCTTTTCAACGAGTTAAACTCATTATTTTCAAGCTGGATACAGTGAGCCAGCACGGTCCGTTCATCGAGTATTCCGATCGATTCGAAATAATCGACGTTTGCCCTGCCGTGCATTCTTTTTACAATCTCTAGCTCTTTTTTATTTTCCGAAGCGTGAGTATGAAAAAATGAACCTTCAAAATCCTTCATCATCTCCCTGGTCTCGAGCAATTGCTTTTCCGTAGATGACAAAACGAACCGGGGCGCAAATGCATATTTAATCTTTCCATCCGAGGAATTGTGAAATTCTTTTGCCAGCTGAAAAGAAGAATCGATTCCCTCACGGGTCGATTCATAAAATTCCGGATAGAGTTGATTTATATCGATCATACACTTACCCGCAAAAGCACGGATACCGGATTTTATCAGTTCTTCAAAAATTGTTTCCTGATGCCTTAAAGTACCCATGTCTACAATAGTTGTTGTTCCGCCAGAGATCAATTCGTTAAGTCCGAGTTTAACCGAAGCCCTAAGCGAATTTTTATCGTGAGAATTTTCGTAAGGGAAAATCTTTTTCTGAAGCCAGTCGAGTAATTCAAGATCATCTGCTAGTCCCCTGAATAATGTCTGACAGAGATGTATATGAGTCTGAACAAAACCGGGGATCAAAGTTAAATTATCGAAACGAAATACTTCCCCATCAAACGTGTTTATATCAAACTCACTAACCGGTGCAATCTTATTTATTACCCCGTCGGATATTTCGACGGCATAGCCGGAAAGAAGGTCATCGCGACTGTTAACGGAAACAATAAGTCCGGGAATAATCAGTTTACTGGTTTTTCTTTTTTTCATTGAATATCTCGTCCATTTTTTCGACGGCATAACGGAGATGCGGGATTACAATAGAACCACCGACAATAAGAGCAATGTTAAAAGATTCATAAAGTTCCTGTTCGGAAGCACCCTCTTGAATAGAACGGTCGATATGATAAAGGATGCAATCATTGCAGCGGAGAACCATCGATGCAACGAGTCCCATAAGCTCCTTTGTTTTTGCTGAAAGAGCACCATCAATATAAGCCTTATTATCAAGAGCAAAAAATTTATTGAAATCCCTGAATCCGGAATTCAGAATTCTGTCATTCATTTCACTCCGGTACGCATGAAATTCATTTACAGTAGTTTTCATTTAGACTCCTTCAATTTACGAGATAATTCCTTTTTTAAGAATTGCCCGGTAAGACTTTCCGTAGATTCAGCAATTTGTTCCGGAGTGCCGGCAGCAATAATCCTACCGCCATATTCACCGCCGCCGGGTCCGAGATCGACTACATGATCCGCAACTTTAATTACGTCGAGGTTATGTTCAACTACAACAACTGTATTACCCTTATTCACAAGCTGGTTAAGTACATTAAGCAGGATTCTTACATCCTCAAAATGAAGGCCGGTAGTAGGTTCATCCAGAACATAGAGTGTTTTGCCGGTACTGACCTTGCTTAATTCGGTAGCAAGTTTTACACGCTGGGCTTCACCGCCGGAGAGAGTGGTTGCCTGCTGACCCAGACGAAGATAACCAAGACCAACATCCTGGAGTGATTTAACTTTACGATAAATAGTAGGGAAATCCTGAAAGAACTCTACAGCACTCTCAACAGTCATATCGAGTACATCGGCAATAGATTTGGTTCTATAAAGGATTTCGAGAGTTTCCCTGTTATAGCGTTTTCCATTGCATATTTCACACATCACATATACATCCGGCAGAAAATTCATTTCAATTTTTTTAACGCCGTCACCCTCGCATTCTTCGCACCGTCCGCCCGACACATTAAAACTGTATCTGCCGGGGGCGTAACCTCTTACTTTCGATTCGGGCAACTGCGCAAACAGATCGCGGATATGTGTAAATAATCCGGTATAAGTGGCCGGGTTGGATCTTGGGGTTCTTCCGATAGGAGTTTGATCTATTTCGATTATCTTATCGATGTTTTCAAGACCTTTAACCTCCTTAAACGGAAGAGGGACAACTTTTGAATCATAGATTTTCTTAAATAAAATTCTAACAAGAGTTTCGTTAATGAGGGATGATTTACCTGAACCGCTCACACCTGTTATAGCAGTGAATAATCCTAAGGGCAGTTTAAGATTAATTTTCTGAAGATTGTTACCCGAAGCACCTTTCAATTCAATAAATCTTCCGTCACTTTTTCTTCTCTTTTCAGGGACTTCTATGCTTTTTTTGTCTTTGAGATATTGAAGAGTAAGAGAATTTATCCCATTGCGGGATTTAACAATTTCCGATGTATTTCCTCGCACGCATACTTCACCGCCATGTTCACCTGCAAGGGGACCAAGATCAACAATATAATCCGAACTCTCAATTGTCTCCCTGTCGTGTTCAACCACAATAACCGTATTGCCGATATCTCTAAGATTTTTAAGCGACTTAATCAGTTTTACATTATCGGACTGATGAAGTCCGATGCTCGGTTCATCAAGGACATAGAGAACTCCAGCCAGCTGCGAGCCGATCTGAGTTGCAAGGCGAATTCTCTGAGCTTCGCCTCCGGATAGAGTTCTTGCAGACCTGTCGAGTGTAAGATAATCGAGTCCAACGTTAATTAAAAAACGGAGGCGGGATGTAATCTCTTTAAGAATCTGTGTGGCAATCAGTTCGTCCCTTCCGCTGAGCTTAAGAGTATCGAAAAAGTTAAGACACTTTTCGATTGAAAGAGAAGTAACACCGGATATATTAAGACTGTTGATAATTACAGCGAGGGACTCTTTTTTTAATCTGCCGCCATTACAGGTAGTGCATGTAAGGGTATTCATAAAAGATTCGGCCCATTCACGTATTTTGTTCGAAGAAGTATTATCGTAATAGTGTTTAATGTAATTTAATACTCCGCCGAACTTATGCATATAAGTGACAGTTTTACCGCCGCCGTAAGTGTATTTGAATGGGATCTTTTCTTTCGAACCTTTTAGAAGAATTTCCAGTTGTTCGTCGGAAAACTTATTAAGCGGTGTATTATAGTCGAATCCGAATTTTTCTGAGATACTATCAAGCTGATTAAAGAACCAGATGCTTCTCGGTTTTCCTAATGGAGCTAGGGCTTCTTCGTTTATTGTCTTTTCCCAATCGGGGATAATCAGATTAATATCAAGTTCTTTCTTTTCACCAAGTCCGTCACATTCAGGACACGACCCGTAAGGTGAATTGAAAGAGAAAGAATTAGGTGCAAGTTCCTGGAATCCGATACCGCAATGAGCACAGGCAAAATTTCTGCTGAACCAGTAATCCTCCGATTCATCATTTACAATAACGTTGCCATTACCATAGTTCAGTGCAACTTCGATCGACTGACGGATCCGGTACCTTGAATTTGCAGATACTTTCATTCTATCTACAGCTATTTCGATATCATGAGTTTTATAACGGTCAACCTTAAAGTCGTCTATAAGTTCTTTCACTTCGCCATCGATACGGACTCTAAGGAATCCGTCCCTCATAATTTCCTGGAAGAGTTCGCGGTAGTGTCCTTTGCGGCCCCTTACAACCGGGGCAAAAATCTGAATTTTCTTTTCTTCAAAATCTTTAATTACAGTATCTATTATCTGATCGGAGGATTGTTTATCAACCGGTCTGCCACAGTTGTAGCAATGAACTTTCCCGATTCGCGCATAGAGCAATCGCAGGTAATCGTATATTTCAGTTACGGTTCCAACAGTAGATCTCGGATTTCCTGCGGTCGATTTCTGTTCGATTGAGATCGCCGGACTAAGCCCCTCGATAAGGTCCACATCAGGTTTTTCAAGTATGTTAAGGAATTGTCGGGCATAAGAGGAAAGCGATTCTATATACCTTCTCTGACCCTCTGCATAAATTGTATCGAATGCAAGAGAAGATTTACCGGAACCTGAAAGACCCGTAATAACGACGAATGAATCGCGGGGGATTTCCAGGTCGATATTCTTAAGATTGTGCTCTCTTGCACCTTTGATTAATATTTTAGAGTCCATTTTGGTAAATTTGCCTAAGTTCAGTTTGTTATTTTAGATAATCATAGAACTAAAATCAATTTTGGATCGGAAAAATTTGGAATTACTTCCCTCACACATTACTACTGTAACACAATCTTATGAAATCAAATTTAAAGAAAAAGGTTCCTTATTCATCGGACAGATATTTCATACTGAGGACGAAAATGATGCTCAGGTAATACTGGAAGGAGTAAGAAAAAAATATTTTGACGCTACACATAATTGTTACGCATATAGAATTACAGACGGATCGATTAAATATTCCGATGACGGTGAGCCAAACGGAACAGCCGGCAAAAGAATACTGAACGCGATAAATCATGAGAAATTGTTTAATGTGATAATAATTGTTACCCGTTATTTCGGGGGGACTAAGCTGGGGATCGGGCCGCTCGGAAACGCATATTACGATGCTTCTATTGAGGTTATTAAGGCCAGTACTAAAAATGAACTAGGGCTATATGTAAAAGCCAAAATCCGGTATGATTTTGAATTCTCCAATCTAATACACCGGTTAATTTCGCAGCATAATGTTAAAATAACTTCAAACTTTTTTGAAGATTTGCCCGGAATGGAATTCCTGATCCCTGTTGAAACTAAGGACTCATTTTGTCGTGAAATCAAAGAAAAGTCTTTATCAAAGCTTAAAGTCGAAATAACCGATCAATACATTTACCTCTAATATCCCGATAATTTCACTCCATTTTAGATACTGAAATTTTCAAGAAGATTAAGGTTTAAAATTGGATAATTGTGGGTAAAGTTTTACCACACAATCCGGCATATAATGGGAAGAGTATTTTTTCTGGTTCATATAACGGAATAATATTATTTTGCATCTCAAATCTATCACATAATATTTTACGAGGATTAAATGAAAAAAGTATTGAGCATTTTGCTCTTATTTACCGTCCCTGTACTTAATCTGGCGCAGAAAACCTGGAATGACGCCCAAATTACCGGCAAGGATATAAAAGCTCATATTTATTACCTGGCCTCTGACGAAATGAAAGGCCGGTTTACAGGTACTGATGAAGAACGATTGGCAGCAGAATATATAAAAGATCAATTTCAGAAATCCGGTTTAAAACCATTGTTAAACGGTAGTTACTTTCAGGATTTCCCGTTCATTGAGAAAATAGAATTGACCGGATCGAATAAGCTAAATCTGGAGATTAAGGGGGAGAATAAATCTCTGCAGTTGAAGACAGATTTTATTACTGCTCCTTTTTCCGGTAAAGCCGAACTCTCCTCCGGGCTTGTTTTTGCAGGTTACGGAATTTCTGCCCCAAGGTTAAATTACGACGATTATGAGGGGCTTGATGTTAAAGGGAAAGTGGTGCTTGCAATGCGGTATCACCCGGAACATGATAGCGCAAAATCGGAGTTTGACCGCTATTCTTCATACAGACAAAAAGCATCGGCAGCAAGAGACAAAGGCGCGGCCGGGATTATTTTCTTTAACGGTTTGCTTCCAAGAAATGATGAAGATCAATTGATGGAATTAAGATATGACGGTGCGGGAAGCATACAGGATTTTGCAGTCATTCAGGTTAAGAGAAATATAATTGAAGAAATTCTGAAAGCGGAAGGACAGGATCTTGCCGCACTTCAGAAAAAAATTGATGATTCCAGAAAACCTAAATCCTTTGCATTGAATTCTACTAAAGCCTCATTAGCAACAAATGTAAGAGAGGTTCAAAGCACCGGGAGGAATGTAATTGGATTTATTGAAGGCAGCGACCCTCAATTAAAAAATGAGTATATAGTAATGGGTGCTCATTATGATCACCTTGGAATAGATCATTTGAAGACATCTTCAATGTATAAAGGTAATGAACCTCAGATCCACAACGGTGCCGATGATAATGCATCCGGGACCACAGGTCTCATGGAACTGGCGGAAAAGTTTGGTGCAGACAAAAACGATTTAAAAAGGAGTCTGATCTTTATCGCATTCAGCGGAGAAGAACTGGGGCTGCTCGGTTCATCATTTTTTACGAATAATTCACCTGTTCAGATCAGCAGCATTTCGGCTATGCTTAATATGGATATGATAGGAAGGCTTAGTGACGACAAAGCTTTGACTGTAATCGGGGCCGGTACATCTTCAATTTGGAAAAATCTTCTAAACGATAAGAATAGATACAATTTCAAATTAGCTTTAAGTGACGGCGGATCAGGCGGAAGTGATCATCAGGCATTTACAAATAAAAATATTCCGGTACTTTTCTTCTTCACAGGTACTCATAACGATTATCACAAACCATCTGACGACGCTGATAAAATTAATTACACTGGGCAGGAGGAAGTTGTTAATTACGTTTATGAAATCGCAAATACAATTCAAGGCAGGGCAGACAAGCCGGATTTTGTTAAGGTTGAAGAACCTGCACAAAGGAGTGTCCCCCGCTCCCGTGTTACAGTCGGGACCGTTCCAGAATTCGGATATAACGGTAACGGATATAAAGTAAGCGGCGTTACCGAGGGCGGGCCGGCTGCTAAAGCCGGAATGCAAAGCGGAGACATAATTGTAAAATTCGGAGCGAAAACCGTAAATAACATTTACGATTTCATGTACGCAATGGGTGAATTCTCCCCGGGTGACAAGGTTGATGTAATTGTATTACGTGAAGGAAAAGAAGTAAAGCTAAATTTAGAACTTACAACAAAGTGACATTCTTGAAAATCGAAAAGGCGAACCTTTAGGGATTCGCCTTTTTTTTTGTACTAAGCCGTCTGCTTCAATACATTCAAATAATATAATCAGCAAAAAGTGAAGGAGTGCCCCCCGAATGCCAGAAGAGGATATTTTCATTCCTGCTGAAGATCTTTTTCTCAAGCATATCAATTAATCCGCCAAATGTCCGCCCGGTATATACAGGGTCAACCAGAATTCCCTCCTTCTCGGCAAGCAATCTTATTGCTTTTCTTTCCAGGTCCCCCACAACACCGTATCCATCACCGAGATATTCATTTTTAAGAATAAGCTCCTGTTTGCCGAAAAATTTATTTAGTCCGGTAAATTCACTGGTTTGATTAAGCAATTTCAGGAGCCGGATAATATACGGGCCTTCATCTTCCGCTTTATCAATTTCGATTCCTATAAGGTTGCTTCCGGTTTTATAGATTTCATTTCCAAGGACAATACCGGCGTGAGTTCCGCCAGAACTTGAAGCAAAGACAATATGATCGAAGTGAATATTCATATCATTCATCTGAGAACCTATTTCATTCATTGCTTCAATGAATCCATAAACACCGATCGGATTTGAGCCGCCATATGGAATTATGTAGGGTCTTTTTCCGGCTATTCTCAATTGCTCAGCTATTTCCGGGATCTTCTCCCCTTTTCTGAATTCACCTGTCCAATGAATTTTAACGCCGAGTAATTTATCGATCAGAATGTTTCCGGTAGGTTTTTCAGGATCTTTCCCGCCAAGGACAAGATGACAATCAAGTCCGGACGCAGCGGCAGCGGCCGCAGTCTGACGGCAGTGATTCGACTGTTCGGCACCTCCAGTAATTACGGTATCGAATCCGTTTGAAATTGCATCGGCAATCAGATATTCAAGTTTACGTGTTTTGTTGCCGCCGAATGCCAGTCCGGTAAGATCGTCCCGTTTAATAAATATTCTCGGGCCATTGAAATAACTTGTAATTCTTTTCAATTCGTGCAACGGGGTCGGGAAGAACCCTAACTTTGTTCGAGGTAATTCTTTAATCTTCATACAGATACTTTTTTTATGAATAAATGATATATAAAGACAATGGCTGCAATAAAAAATACTATCATGTTTGCATTATGAATTTCCAAGCCAGACAGAATAAATAACGCACGTAATGCGCCAAAAAAATAGAAATAAGTGAGTACAAGTTCCATCCGTTTTACTTTTCTATGGACATTCGGGTTTTTCTTCCTTAAATAAAAGAATAGCGACGAAATAAATAGGAACAGGAGGAGCTCAAAAATTAACACGAAAGCCTGATCGTTCTTTACCAGCAATCTGAAAATAAAATCGGCTATTATAGAAACAAATACAAGGGAAAGAGTTCTGCTGTAACTTCTCATTTACAGAATTGAGTTAATAATTAATACTGCTCCAATAATAAGAATAAAAATGTAAATAATTCTCTTAAACCGGTTTTCATTTATTCTATGATGAAGTTTATTACCTAAATAAAATGCCAGTAAAATAAAAGGGAAAGAGACCAGAAATGAATTGAGAACAAAGTCTGTCCATAAACCTGTAAGACCATGGCTCAGCGTAATTATCAATCCGGTAGGAAAAAATATTCCTTGAAGCGTAGCACGAAATTTTTCCGGAGGCCATCGGCGCAGAACACCGTAGATTACTGTAGGGGGCCCGTTAGTATTATAAGCTCCTCCCAGAATCCCGGCAAGAAAACCGAAGGGGACCGACATTCTTTCAGTTTTCAGATACGGAAGGTTATCATTGGCCAGATAGTAGATTCCGAATAGAATAAGTAAAATCCCCAGAATAAATTTTATTGCATCATCCGATGTGTTCTTCAGGTAATATAATCCTAAAGGTAACCCAAATAGTGTTGATATTACAAACGGCCAGGCATCTTTAAGACTTACTTTTTTCCAGGATGTAATGATTAACAGTAGAGCGAGTGTAGAGGCAGTAAGAGCCATAATCGGGGTTGCAGATTTAATGTCGATTATAAACGCAAGCAGGGGCATTCCAACCACAGCTTCTCCGAATCCGATTGAAGACCTTATTAATGCGCCAATAAATACAATAATGACTATTAATATGAGCGTGGTTGAAGGGATCATCAGTAAGAAAAGTCAGTCATTTTATTAATTTTATTTACGACCCAAATACTCTCCCCCTCATTAAGACAGAGGGGGAGATAATTTGACAATTCTGCATTATTTCTTTGGTCCGATCATCTTTTCCGGACGAACAACTTCATCGAATTTCTCTTCTGTAAGCAATCCGAGTTCAACTGCAGCTTCTTTAAGTGTTTTGTTTTCTTTATGAGCTTTCTTTGCAACCTTTGCGGAGTTATCGTACCCGATGACCGGATTGAGAGCAGTAACAAGCATCAATGAATTTTCGAGATGTTTCTTGATATTCGTTTCATTAGCTTCAATACCGACTACACAGTTATCAGTAAAGCTTTCGCAGGCATCGGCCATCAGTTTAATCGACTGAAGGATGTTAAATGCGATTACAGGCATAAAAACGTTTAATTCGAAGTGCCCGCTTGCACCCGAGAAGCTGATAGTAACATCGTTACCATAAACCTGCGCACAAACCATCGTCATAGCTTCGCACTGAGTCGGATTAACCTTACCGGGCATAATAGAGCTACCGGGTTCGTTTTCAGGCAGATTCAACTCACCAATACCGCATCTGGGGCCGCTGCCGAGCCATCGGATATCATTAGCAATCTTGATCAAAGAGGTTGCAAGTGTTTTAAGAACGCCGCTCATTTCAACGAGAGCATCTTTTGAACCCATAGCCTCAAATTTATTAGGAGCGGTTACAAACGGAAGTTTTGTAATCTCTGCAATTTTTCCAGCAACGGTTACAGCATAATCCGGATGCGCGTTAAGACCGGTACCAACCGCGGTACCGCCTAAGGGTATTTCATATAATCTTGCGAGAGCGCAGTTTATACTTGCCAATCCGTTCGTAAGCTGGTGTGCCCATCCGGAGAATACCTGGCCTAATGTCAAAGGTGTAGCATCCATAAGGTGGGTACGGCCGATTTTGATTATGCTGTTAAAACGTTCGGATTTTACCATCAATTCATGACGCAGCCTTGCCACCATAGGAATCAGCCTCCTGTGGATTTCTTGAACGGCAGCCACGTGAATGGCCGTCGGGAAAGCATCATTGGTAGACTGAGACTTATTGACATCGTCATTCGGATGGATAGGTTTTTTACTCCCCAGAACACCGCCAACCATTTCAATAGCCCTATTGGAGATTACTTCATTACAATTCATATTGGATTGAGTACCGCTTCCGGTCTGCCATGCAACCAGAGGGAAATGATCATCAAGCTTCCCTTCAATCACCTCGTTTGCAGCTTTGATGATAAGTTCGGCTTTTTCGCAGGGTAATACACCGAGTTCGCAATTAGAAATAGCGGCAGCTTTCTTCACGATTCCAAGAGCTTTTATCATTTCACGCGGAAATCTTTCACCGCCAATTTTAAAATTCATTAACGAGCGTGCAGTCTGAGCCCCATAGTATTTATCAGCAGGGACTTTAATTTCCCCCATACTATCAGTTTCAATTCTGAATTCCATACAAACTCCCAATTATTTGTGATACTATTTATAAATTAAGGCAATGCCGTCTTAATTTCAATTAATTGATTGACTAAAAAAAGTAAATGTAATACAATATCTATTTAACACTAAAAAAAATATTTATTCGATTTTTTCAAGTCTGCGTGCACCAATGAACCGCTTTTTATAATATGGGTCTTCCAGTGACGAGACAGTAACGCCCAGACTCCTGCTGGCATGGACAAACTGATCATCCCCGAGATAAATTCCGACGTGCCCAGGATATGATCTTTTAGTTGTATTGAAATAGACGAGGTCACCGAAGTGTAAATCATACTTTGAAATATTCTCACCAACCTTGAATTGCTCGCGGGTGCTTCTGGGCAATTCGAGATTCACCGCATTCTGATAAACGAATTTTGTAAATGCCGAGCAGTCGATCCCGTTTTCCGTATTTCCACCATATTTATAGGGTGTATCCAGATATTTTATCACTTCAAATAGAATTCTTTCTCGGTGAGTTAAAGGGACATTAAATGACTTCAACTTTTCAACATTGCCAACGAATTTGGATTTATCCACAGGTTCAACTTCAACAGGTATTTCATCGAATTCTGTAAGAAGGGAATCGGGAATATCCGGGAAAGTAATTTCCGGTAAATAATTCCCGTTATTAACCGAATCAGCCGAAGTGAAACGAACACTCCTTTTCTGAACCTGTTCTTCTGCTTTTGGTTTGGATTGATTAAATCTTTGTGAGGAGGTAGCAGCAGCACATCCGCTAATTACAACAGCAAGCAAAACGAATTGCAAACAATAATTTATGATTGATCTAACCATCACAAAATATTAACCGAGGTAAGCTCTTAAATTCTTGCTTCGCGAAGCATGCCTTAATCTTCTAATTGCCTTCTCCTTAATCTGTCTTACCCGTTCTCTCGTCAAATTGAATTTTTCCCCGATTTCCTCCAGTGTAAGCGAATGTTCTTTATTCAATCCGAAGTAGAGTTTAATTACTTCTGCTTCTCTTTCCGTTAAACTCGATAATACTCTTTCAATTTCGCTTCTCAGCGACTCGGACATCAGAGTAAAATCGGGTGATGGTATTTCATCGCTCGAAAGGACGTCGAGAAGCCGGTTCTCCTCTCCCTGGGCAAAAGGGGCGTCCATGGAGACATGCCGACCGGAGATCTTAAGAGTATCCGAGACTTCGCTGATATCCATACTAAGCTCCTGGGCAAGTTCATGGGCACTCGGTTCCCTTTCATATTCCTGCTCAAGGTTGCTGTATGCTTTACCAATTTTATTCAAAGCACCTACACGATTGAGAGGAAGTCTTACAATTCTGGATTGTTCGGCCAGAGCTTGAAGTATCGATTGTCTTATCCACCAGACAGCATAAGAAATAAATTTAAATCCTCTTGTCTCATCAAATCTTTTTGCGGCTTTTATAAGTCCGAGATTTCCTTCATTAATAAGATCCCCGAGTGAGAGTCCTTGGTTCTGATATTGTTTTGCAACAGAGACAACAAACCTTAGATTAGCTTTAACCAGTTTCTCCAGGGCTTTATGGTCTCCTTTTTTAATCTGAATTGCGAGGAATATTTCATCTTCTGGAGTTAAAAGATCAACCTTACCGATTTCCTGAAGATATTTATCTAACGACTGACTTTCGCGGTTAGTAAACTGTTTGGTGATTTTCACAAAAAATTTCTCCGGGATTAGGATTCGACGTTAATAGAATCAACAATTCCTACGATCGACGCGTCAACAGGCGCCATATCAACATCAAGCGGAATAACAGCTTCGCTGGCTGTGACGTAATAAATAATTTCGCCGGGACCGGCACCAACGGTATCGAGTGCGATTATCGGTTCGCCCAATTTTTTCAATTCCCCGCTGAGCGGCTGAACAAACTGCATTTTGTAATTATTTAATGCAGGATATTTGCGGGTTGCCCAGATAGTGCCGATTACTTTACCGAGATACATCACTTCCCTGCAGTTTCTTTTTTATCATCTTTTACGGCAATATCAAGTTTATCAACAATCGCCATTATAACAGCGTCTACAGGTTTGTTCTTTGTAAATGTAGTCTGCCTTGCAGAACTTCCCTGTGCAACAAGTACAACCTCGCCAACACCCGCACCAACAGAATCAACAGCAATAACAGTAGATTCTCTCGGCGTATAATCCAAATTGAGCTGACGGACAATCAAAAATTTAGCTCCTACAAGATTCTCATCCTTGCGGGTAGACCAGACGGTTCCAATTACTTTTCCCAGTATCAGATATGCCTCACAATTCTAATGGACTAATTATTTTAATTCCGCTTTCTTTATATCTGCCGACATTCAATGTAAGTATAGGAAGACGGTTAAATTCCGCGACAGTGCACATTATTGCATCCCGCGTGGACGCAACTTTATTAAAAAATTTTGAAATCTTCAAACTGTAACGCGAATTTAATCCGAGAATTTTCAAGGACCTGAGAAGGTCATCAATTTTCGCACGCTCATTTTCTGTTGAAGCTGCAAATAGAATTTCCGAAGCATTAATGACCGTCGAAAAGCAGATTCCCTTTGTCATTGCAATTTCCAGGTGGGAAGTATTCTTGATGTCATCATTAATCAGATGATCAACAAGAATGTCGGTATCCACCAGGAACTGAATTTTTTCTTGTGTCAAAAATTGATCCTGTTTTTAATCTGACTGGATGATAAACTTCCTTTAGATAGCATAAGGCCAAGTACTATATCTCCGGGGAGTTCCTGAGTGACTAGGATCCTGTTAAACAGATCCCGATCCAGATTAAACTGACTGGCAGCAACAGCCGGATCCCCCAAAAGAATAAGTTTAATTCTTTGATATCCTTTTTCTTTTAGTTCGGGAATTAATCGATCAAGAATTTCCGTAATTCTGTCAGAATTCAGATCGATCGTTAACTCCGATACGGGGGAAAGGTTCTCATCCATTTAAAAAGCTCTTTCCATTAAGATCGTTATTGATTTTGAAGAATTCGGCAACAGTTTGCGCCGCATCAGAAAACGTCTCTCTTATACCGAGATCAATACCCGGCATATTCTTTCTATAAAAAAGGAGAGGAACATATTCCCTGCTGTGATCTGTGCTTGGAGTTGTAGGATCATTACCGTGATCAGCGGTTAACAGAAGCGAATCCGATTCATCCATTGCGTTAAGTATATCTAGGATTCTTGTATCGAATTCCTTCAGGGCCTCAGCAAATCCGACCGGATCATTCCTGTGGCCAAAATTTACATCAAAATCGACCAGGTTGGCAAAAATGAATGAGCCGGAAAAATGCTTTGCCGATTCGATTATTTTCTCGACACCTTCGATATTCGATTTTGTCTTCAATTTAATTTTAATTCCCCGGTAATTGAAAAGGTCGTTCACTTTTCCGACAGCTATGGTAGTGATACCCTCAAGTGAAAGGAAATCGAGAATAGTTCTTGAGGGAGGGTCAACAGAAAAATCTTTACGGTTAGTAGTTCTAACATAATTTCCAGACTCTCCTACGAATGGTCTGGCAATAACTCTTCCGACAGCATGTTTTCCGATCAGGATTTTTTCTCTAGCTGCAGTACAGATTTCATATAATCTATCTAACGGAATTACCTTCTCATGAGCAGCAATCTGGAAAACAGAATCGCCCGAGGTATAAACAATCGGGTAACCTGTTCTTACATGCTCGTCACCGAGTCTTTCAATGATTTCTGTTCCGGATGCAGGTATGTTACCGAGAATTCCAATCAGGCCGGCTTCATTTAAGAATTTATTAATAAGATCATCAGGAAACCCTTCGGGATAAAGGGGAAATTCTACTTCTGTTCTAATACCACCAAGTTCCCAGTGACCGGTAGTAGAATCTTTTCCTTCCGATTGTTCGGCCATTTTTCCGAAAGATGCGATTGGATTCTTTGCCGGTGGGACGCCGTTAATCGAAGTAATATTTCCGAGCCCCATCTTTTCCAAATTAGGAAGTGACAAGCCGCCGACAGCGGCAGCCATATTAGTAATTGTATTACTCCCCTCATCTTTGTATTTAGAAGCATCGGGTAGCTCACCTACTCCAAGTCCATCAAGCACAATCAGGATAAAATTATTCACAAGAGGATCCTCCGGATGGCCGGTCAGTTAGTACTTTTAACAGTATTACCGCCTTTTTCGAGAGCTTTTTTGAGGGCCAGTTCGGCATTATTGATGACCTCGTTGACGTCTGTTTTATTCGAAGTAGAAGCAACTCCAATAGAAACTGTAAATGTAGTTTGTTTGGAAACCACAGCAATCGGTTTCCTTGCAATTTTAATACGGATTTTTTCAGCCCAGAGAAAAACATCTTTCGAAGATGAGTTGAAGAAATAAACCGCAAAGACTTTTTCGCTGATTCTTCCTAAAAGATTTAGAGGAGTCATTTCGTCACGAATCATCTGAGCCACTGCTCTTAACACTTTAGGGAAAGGATCACCTTCAAACAGGGAGTCCTGATCAAGCAGGTCATCAATCCTGATGAGAGCGATTGCGCCGGTAAGACCAAGTTCTTTCGCCCTGAAAAGATCCACAGTTAACCTTTCAACAAAAGAATCCGTATTAAGCGCTTTAGTTTCAATATCTACCGATAACAGCCCTTTTAAAATACTTATTGTAGAATACGAGTGAAGAATAAAAGCAAAGATCTTAGTAGCATTTTTTATGAATGTAACTTCGTTATTGGTATAGACATTCTTCTTCAAACTCTCAAAACAAAGGACACCGTAATTCTGGTCATCATAAATAAGGGGTATTGCAAGGAATGAACCGTCGAAACTTACATCTTCGTTTTTGGAAAATCGCGGATACTCGGTTACAGATGTATCGTCAATTTTGACCGGGGTTGCGCTTAAAATCGATTTTCCTACCATACTTCCGTTAAGTTCGATTTCAAGATTCTCACCGACGTATTTAAGCGAGGTTTTATTATGAATTCTTGCCGTTTTGAATTTATGTTCATTTGGGAAATAGGAGACAAAAGTAAAAGCATCCCAATCAATCAATCCTTCAACTGCACTATTAAGAGCTGAATAGAGATCGGATTCAGTTTCAAATTTCCTATCGTAATTAAGGACTCCCATAAGAGCTTTAAGTCTCTGTTCGGCCTGAGTTTCAGAAAACTTCTCTTCGAACAGCGAAATAATAACAGATATTACTCTTACTATTCTTCCCAGCGAATAGATCTGTTCAATACCGAAGGCATCATTAACTTTAGAATCGAGAGCCAGAATACCAGTAAGAGTTTTTCCGTAAAAGAGGGGCACACCCACAAAACTTTTTATACCCTGAGGTGAATTATAATACCTTATAACATCGATCTCCGCATTTGCAGAAATATCAGTAAGTAATTCCGGTTCCTCTTTCTGAATAATTTTGCCCAGGATATCATCTTCCAGATCATATTTCTGTTTTGATATCTGTGAAGAACTAGAGACATATCTTTCGAGTGTAAGTCTCTTCCGGTTTTTGTTGTACCAGAAAAACGCAGCCGTATGGGCCATAAAAGAATCTTTTACCACACTTAATATTTTCTCTAGAACAAATCCGAACTGTTCGTCGTGGCTTACGTCCTTAGGAATCTCCTCGTGAACAATTTTGTCGAAGTTTGTTTTGAAATCCGGAGGTTTGAATAACTCTTTATTGCCACGGTTAGCCGACGAAGAGAAATTATCGGCGGTTAATACTTCAATATTCTTATTTGGAGAAATAATTGTAAAATCTTCGCCGGAATCGGGTGAGTATTTTACTTTATCATTCCCGGTATATGAATCGAATTCATCCGTGGAATCTTCGGTATGAGTCTGAAGAGATTCTGATGCGGAAGTATCTCTAAGAAAAATAATAAAGCCGACATAAATGATAAGTATAATACCTGCAATAATTTTAAAGAGAAGGTCTTCGGTAAGAAAAGGGATAGCAATCAGGACGGGAATTATTAAGAAAGTAAGAATTCTTTTTCTATTTTTTTCAGATAAACCCATCTACCCGCCGGTAAGATTGTTCAGAATGATAAAAAATGGTGAAATTTTGATTCAATTATACTAAAGTTTTGGGAATTTTTCACAGAAGCAGGCTGCTTAAAATTCGTATTATTTCTTTTCGCCCTGTCCCGTCAATTGACGAGAAGGCAAATAAATTCTCGCCAAAAAGGAGTTCCGGAAATATTTTAACTATATTCTTTCTGGCAAAGGCAATTTCGGACTGTTTTAATTTATCGATCTTATTAAGGATTATATTATACGGAATATTCTTTTCCCTAAGGAAATGATTCAGTTCTATATCAAGGGGAGTAGGCTCATGCCTGCTGTCAATCAAATGGAAAGCCAGGACCAGATTCCTGTTCTCTTCGATAAAGCTGGAAATAAGTTTCTGCCAGTTATCCCTTTCCGATTTAGAGACTTTAGCATAACCGAATCCGGGCAGGTCAATAAGATAAAATTTATTTTCTACCAGGTAATAATTGATTGATCTGGTTTTACCGGGTGTAGAGCTGGTTTTAGCAACCTTTAACGGACGGAAAAGTGAATTAATGAATGAGGATTTACCAACATTAGACCTCCCGCCTAAAATAACCGAAGATAATTCTTTTTTAGGCAAATCTTTTAAATTATATACGGCTTTAACAAATTCAATTTTTTTCATAGTTCAAATATAGCAACATTAATGGACACCCCGTAAAAATCAATTCAATTCTTTTTAAGTCTGATTCGGGTACAAACTAAAATTGATTTAAAATAAAAAAGGAGTAACGGGATTCACCATTACTCCTTTTACAGATATTTCAACTGATCTATTTATCTTTCGATGTTTTTCGGGTAGTAGTCGTTTTTGCTTTGGCCGGAGCTTTTTTCACCTTGGCATCCTCCGATTTTTTCGGTTTAGGAGTGCGGGGCTTCTTTTCTTTGCTCTTTTTAGTTTCTTTTTTCTCTTCAGCAGCTTCGGATTTAGCTTCGGAAGTTTCAGTAGTTCCTTCCGCTTTAGATTTCTTAGGAGCTTTCGCTTTTACAATTCCGCTGAAATCAACTAATTCGATCAGAGCGAGTTCGGCCGCATCGCCTTTCCTCTGGCCTAACCTTACAATTCTAGTGTAACCGCCCGGTCTATCGCCTATTTTTGTCACGATATCAGCAAATAATTCTTTTACAAGATTTTTATCCTGAATATCTACCGCAACAAACCTTCTAGCCGCGACTGAATCGGTTTTAGCTTTTGTAATAATAGGTTCAACGAAAGATCTTAATTCTTTAGCTTTAGCAAGAGTAGTTTTGATCTTTTTGTGTTTCAGCAGTGAAGAAGCAAGATTTCTGAGAGTAGCGCGTCTGTGTTCTGCTGTCCTGTTAAGTTTTCTTCCTTTAACTCTATGTCTCATTATTCAACCTTGGGAAAAGTACTAGTTATTTTCTGGTTTTTCTTTTAGAATTTTGTCTACGTCCATTCCGAATTCGAGTCCGTAGTTATCAACAATTTCAATTAATTCAGCAAGGGATTTTCTGCCGAAGTTTCTAAACTTAAGCATTTCATTCTCATCGCGGCGCACAAGGTCGCCTAGAGTTTTAATATTAGCAGCTTTCAGGCAGTTATGGGATCTAACGCTAAGCTCGAGGTCGTCTACATTGGTAGTAAGAATTTTTCTGAGCCGTTCAGCTTCGGCATCTTTTTCATTCTCAACTTTTTCTTCTTCAGGTTCAGCGTCGAAATTGATGAAGAGCTGGATATGGTCCTTAAGAATTTTTGCGGAACTTGAAAGCGCTTCTTCGGGAGTAATTGAACCGTCGGTAGTAATCTCGAAAGTCAATTTTTCGTAATCATTTCTTTCGGCAATACGAACGTTTTCCACATCGTATTTTGCATTAACAATCGGAGTAAAAATAGAATCGATTGGGATGGTACCGATTGTCATATCGGGTAATTTCTGTTCAGCGGAAGGGACGTATCCTTTACCGATACCGAATTTCAATTCCATATTAAGTTTAGCGTCAGGATTCAAACGTGCAATAAGGAGTTCCGGGTTAAGTATTTCGATATCCGGGCATGCTTTCTGAATATCATCGGCTTTGAACTCTCTGGTTCCGGAGATAGAGATTTCGCAACCGGTGGCTTTCTTGTTAATAATTCTCATTCTAACCTGCTTAAGGTTAAGAATGATCTCCGTTACATCTTCTACAACGCCCGGGACAGTCGAAAATTCATGAAGAACACCTTCAATCTTAACGGCAGTAACAGCAGCGCCGGTAAGTGAAGATAAAAGCACTCTTCTTAATGAATTGCCTAAAGTTACTCCGAATCCTCTCTCTAAAGGTTGAATAGCAAATCTGCCGAACGTAGCACTCTTCGAGGTATCGTCTTGCACAACACTTTCGGGCATCTTTATAAACGGATAGCTCATGTAGTATCCTCTAAATTAAATTTTAAAAATTACTTAGAATATAATTCAACGATTAACTGTTCGTTGGCCTGCAGCGGAACATCCTCCCTTTCAGGAATATTAAGGAAAGTACCCGAAAGAGTAGCTTTATCAATTGAAAGCCAGCCATAAACACTATCTTTTGTTCTTCTCAATGAATTATGTATAGCGTCGAGCTTTTTACTTTTTTCCTTTACGGTAACGACATCGCCGGGGGCAAGGAGGAAAGAAGGAATATCGACCAGGTGACCGTTGACCATAAAATGTCTGTGAAGGACAAGCTGACGCGCTGATTTTCTTGAAGGTGCAAATCCGAGACGGAATACAACGTTATCCAATCTTCTCTCGAGAAGTTTGATAAGATTAGAGCCTGTTATACCTTTCTGTCTGGAAGCCTTTTCAAAGTAGTTATGGAATTGAGTTTCCTGCAATCCATATATTCTTTTTACTTTCTGTTTTTCGCGGAGCTGAACGCCGTATTCAGAGAATTTTGCTCTGCGGGTTAAACCGTGCTGACCGGGTGCATAGTTTCTTTTTTCGAGCGGACATTTTTCGGAATAACATTTCGATCCTTTAAGGAACAATTTTTGTTTTTCTCTTCTGCACAGTTTGCAACTTGAACCAGTGTATCTTGCCATCTAATTATTTCTCCTTCTTAAACTCTTCTGCGTTTTGGCGGTCTGCAGCCGTTATGTGGAATTGGTGTACTGTCTTTAATGGATAGAATCTCCAGGCCGGCAACGCTCAGAGCTCTAATAGCAGCTTCTCTTCCGGAACCCGGTCCTTTAACAAAAACATCGATTTTTCTCAATCCGAGATCATAAGCTTCTTTAGCTGCTGCTTCGGCAGTAACCTGGGCAGCGAACGGAGTATTCTTTCTGGAACCTTTAAATCCGTTTTTTCCAGCTGACGACCATGAGATAGTATTACCATAAATATCGGTAATAGTGCAGATCACGTTATTGAATGATGCTTTAATACGAGCAACACCAACGGCATCGACATGGACTTTCTTTTTAGTCTTTTTAACTACTTTAGCCAATTTGACTCCTTGAAATTATTTATTACTTCTTAGCCGGTGTTTTTTTCTTGCCGGCAACAGTTTTACGTTTACCTTTACGGGTTCTTGAGTTAGTTCTTGTTCTTTGACCTCTTACCGGTAATCCTCTTCTATGACGCAGGCCGCGATATGAACCGATATCCATCAATCTTTTAATATTCTGCTGGACTTCACTTCTGAGAGCGCCTTCCACTTTAAAATCTGCAGTCATAACCGAACGGATTTTTGCAACTTCCTCCTCGGTCAAATCACTGATTTTCTTTTCAGGATTAACATTTGCCTTAGTCAAAATAGTCATGGCAGTTGAACGGCCTACGCCGTAAATATATGTTAATCCGATAAATGCCTTTTTTTGTTTTGGTAAGTCAATACCTGCAATACGAGCCAAATCTTATTCCTCCTGGTTTTAACCTTGTCTTTGTTTATGTTTAGGGTTTTTGCAAATTACTCGTACTACTCCCTTTCGCTTTATAATTTTGCAATGCTCGCATAATTTTTTTACAGATGCTCTAACCTTCATCTCTTTTCCTCCGTCAGAGAGCCGATAAGCAATCGACTTTGTTATTTATATCTATATGTTATTCTACCTTTATTCAGATCGTAAGGTGAAAGTTCGATAGCTACCTTATCACCCACCAGAATTTTAATAAAGTGCATTCTCATTTTGCCCGAAATATGGGCAAGGATTTCGTGACCGTTATCGAGACGGACTTTGAAATGAGCATTAGGAAGAGTTTCCGTTACAGTTCCGTCTACTTTTATTGGTCCTTGTTTTGCCATTTATCAGCACTTAGTTAATATTTCTGGTTTACCATCTATGATTGCAATTGTATGTTCAAAATGAGCCGATGGTAATCCATCCGCTGTGCGAACTGTCCAACCGTCCTGATCCACCGTTACTTTATAAGTACCCAGGTTGATCATCGGTTCAATTGCAACGGTCATTCCGTTCTTAAGCAGAGTTCCGGTTCCTTTACGACCATAGTTGGGAATCTGTGGATCCTCGTGAAGAAACTTACCAACACCGTGACCGCAAAGATCTCTTACAACAGAAAAGCCATCCGATTCGACTTTCGACTGTATTGCATAAGCAACATCGCCAATTCTATTACCCGGAACAGCCTGTTCAATACCGAGGTAAAGCGATTTTTCGGTTGAATCGACCAGTCTCTGTTTTTCAGCGGAGATACTTCCGATAGGCACTGTAAGAGCCGCATCGCCGTAGAAATTATTTTTCTCAACGCCGACATCTACCGAAAGGATTTCCCCTTCTTTAAGAATTCTGTTCCCGGGAATTCCGTGAACGACCTCATCATCAATTGAAGAACAAATAGAACCCGGAAAATCGAAAGAACCTGCCTGCGAATAACCTTTGAAAGCCGGTCTTCCATTATTGCTGAGGATATAATCTTCAGCAATTTTATCCAGTTCAATTGTAGTTACACCAGGTTTGGCGTAACGCTTCATTAATTGTAAAACTTCAGCAACAATAAGACAGCTTTCTTTAATGTAATCAATCTCTTTTTTTGTTTTGATTAATACCACAACCAGCTGTCTTCTATAAAACTTTTAAAATTTTCTTCCTTTTAATTTACCTGACTTCATAAAGCCGTCGTAATGTCTCATCAGCAGATGCGATTCAATCTGCTGGAGAGTATCGAGTGCAACGCCAACAATAATCAACAAACTTGTACCGCCGAAGAAAGAAGCAAAACTTCCGGAGACTCCGAACTTGGATACAAACGTAGGAAGAATTGCAACGATTGCCAGGAAGAAAGATCCGGGCAGAGTAATCTTCGTTAAAATATTATCAATAAATTCAGATGTTTGTTTACCGGGACGGATACCTGGAATAAAGCCGCCCTGTTTTTTCATATTCTCGGCAACATCCTGAGGATTGAAAGCGATTGCAGTATAGAAATATGTAAAGAAAATGATCATTACAGCATATATAAACGCATAGGTAAACGATTGATAATTAAAATACTGGGCTATTGTACCAATAAATTCATTATTAGGGAAAAACGAAAACAATGTACTCGGAATAAACATAATCGATTGTGCAAAGATAATAGGCATTACTCCGGCAGTATTAACGCGCAGAGGGATATACTGAGTAACTCCGCCGTAAACTTTCCGGCCGACCACACGTTTGGCATATTGTACGGGGATTCGCCTTGTTCCCTGAGTAACCAGAATAACACCTGCGATAACAAGCACCATGAATGCAATTATCACGATTTCGATAACCAGGTTACGCTGACCGGCGGCAATAAGCCTGTATTCATCAAGTATTGCAAACGGGAAGCGGTTAATAATTCCGATGAAGATGATTAAGGAGATTCCGTTTCCAATTCCTTTTTCAGTTATCTGCTCACCCATCCACATAATGAACATTGTGCCTGCTACCAGAAGAACAATTGTAGAAGCCTGCCATGCAAAACCTCTTACTGCATCGGGCACGATTGCTGCATTATTATACTGAAGATTAAGAAGCTGGATTGTTACGCCCCAGGCCTGGAAAGCAGAGATTATTACGGTACCGTACCGGGTCCACTGATTAATTTTTTTTCTTCCTTCTTCTCCTTCACGCTGAAGTTTCTGGATATAAGGAACAACCGCACCGGCAATCTGCAGAATAATTGATGCGGAGATATAAGGCATAATTCCTAGCGCAAAGATAGCAGCGTTGGAGAAAGCACCTCCTACAAACAGATCGTAAAGACCGAAGAGATTATCTGAAGTCTGGTTTGCCATAGCAGAGGTTAACAGATAAGAATCAATACCTGGTAAAGTAATATGGGAACCGATTCTAACGATAACCAGCAATGCTACAGTGTAGAGGATTCTCTGCCTTAACTCATTAATTTTAAAGATATTTCGGAATGTTTCTTGAATAGTAGCCATTAAGCTTTAATCTCTTTGATAGTTCCGCCAAGTGATTCAATTTTTTCTTTAGCTGAAGCCGAAAAAGCATGAGCTTCAATATTCAATTTTGCTTTAAGTTCACCAACACCAAGAATTTTGTACGGTGCAAGTGCTTTTGAAATTGCACGACATTTATACAAAGAAACAGCGTTTACAATTCCATCTTCAATTTTTTTCTCGTCAACCAGTTTTTGAAGTTTACTAAGATTAACAACCTGGTAAACAACTTTGAACGGGGAATGAAAACCTCTTTTGGGAACACGTCTCTGAAGAGGCATCTGGCCGCCTTCGAACCATGCTCTGTATTTTGCACCCGAGCGCGAACGCTGACCGTTCATACCGCGTGTTGCAGTTCCGCCGTGACCGGATCCTTCTCCTCGTCCAATTCTTTTATTTTTTTTATTAGAACCTTTAGCAGGTTTAAGATTACTTAGAATATTCATTTATCACCTTACGCTTCAATTTCTTCTACTTTAACAAGATGAGCTACTTTTCTAACCATACCTCTAATCTGAGGAGTATCGTTATGAATTACTGAATAATTCGGCCTGCTAAGACCGAGAGCTTCGATTGTAAGCTTTTGAGTCTTAGGACGGTCGATAATACTTCTAGTCTGTGTAATTTTTAATTTCTTAGCCATTTAATCCTCTATTACAGATTGAAAAGCTCGGTAACTTTAATTCCGCGTTTATGAGCCATTGTTCTTGCATCAACTAAATTAAGTAAAGCATTCAAGGTAGCTTTGACCTGATTATGCGGATTTGAAGAGCCGAGAGATTTTGTAAGTATATCCTGAACTCCGGCAGCTTCGAGGACCGCACGGACACCACCGCCGGCAATAAGGCCGGTACCGGGAGTAGCCGGTTTTAAGAGAACCTGACCTGCACCGAACTTGCCGATAATCGGATGCGGAACAGTTCCTTTAACGACCGATACTTTGTAAACATTCTTTTTAGCATCGTCGATACCTTTAGAGATTGCATCGGTTACTTCGTTGGCTTTACCAAGTCCAACTCCAACATGACCATTGCCATCACCCACAACAACAATAGCATTAAAGCTGAACCTTCTACCGCCCTTAACAACCTTAGCAACTCTATTAATATGAACAATTTTCTCTTTGAGATTTTCGAGTCCAGATACTTTTTTGTACTTGAAATTCAATTTTAACTCCTCTGTTCAACCATTTCTTATTTAATATTTTTTCTGCTGCCGGGGGAGGATTCGAACCTCCACATACGGCTCCAAAGGCCGCTGTCCTGCCATTAGACGACCCGGCAAGAACTAAACCCTTAAACGGATCTTAAAATTTCAAACCGCCTTCGCGAGCACCGTCGGCAACTGCTTTTACTCTACCGTGATAAGTATAACCGCTTCTATCGAACACAACAGTATTAATTCCTTTTTCTGCCGCTCGTTTTGCAATCAGCTTACCAACTAATTTACTTTTAGAAACTCTTGTTTTTGTATTCTTCAATTCTTCTGCTAAATCTTTAACCCTGGTTGAAGCCGAAACAATTGTAGAGCTTTTAGTATCATCAATCAACTGAGCATAGATATGATTCAAGCTGATGAAAACAGTTAATCTCGGACGTTCTGCAGTTCCAGAAACTTTTTGTCTGACTCTTACCTTTTTTCTGATTCTTTTTTGATTATCCTTTAAAAACATTTTGTCCGATCTCCTAATTATTTACCAGCTGTCTTACCAGCTTTTCTAATAATAATTTCGTTGGAATATTTAACGCCTTTACCTTTATACGGTTCAGGTTTCTTGAACGATCTGATTTTAGCCGCTATAAGTCCTACTAATTCTTTATCGGTTCCGGAGATTTTAACCTGAGTAGGAGCAGGAATATCGATCTTAATACCCTGCGGAGGGATAAAATAGATCGGGTGAGAATAACCGAGACTGAAAAGAACAGCTTCACCTTTCGATTCGGCTTTATAACCGACACCGACAATATCGAGAGATTTCAGATAACCTTCGGAAACACCTTTGATCATATTATTAATCAAAGCCCTTGTAAGTCCGTGCAAAGATCTATTTTCTTTAGAATCGTCGGGACGTGTAACAATAATTTCCTCCTTAGTAACTTCCACATTAATGTTGGGATGAACATTCATAGAAAGTTCGCCAAGTTTTCCTTTTACTTTCAACTGTCCGTCAGTTTTAGTAACTGTAACGCCTTTAATTGAAATCGGTTTTTTACCTATTCGTGACACTTTTTAACCTCGTTCAAACTTTTAATGATTACCAAACGTGGCAGATAACTTCGCCGCCTACCGCTTCTTTTTTAGCTTGTTTATCTGTTAATAATCCTTTTGGAGTAGAAATTATCGCAATTCCCAATCCATTCAATACTCTTGGTATTTCATCTTTCCCGACGTAAGTATGAAGGCCTGGAGTGCTGATTCTTTTCATACCGGAAATAGACGAGACACCGTTTAAGTACTGGAGGTGGACTCTTAAGATATTCTGTTTATTATCTTCAAGAACATTATAGTCTTTGATGAATTTGTTTGATTTCAGTATTTCGGCCAAGTTAACCTTCGTTTTAGAAGAAGGGATTTCGACAAATTTCTTCTTGGCTTTAACTGCATTTCTAATTCTTGTTAAAAAATCTGCAATCGGATCGGTTGCCGGCATTTAATATTCTCCTCTTATTACCAACTTGATTTCTTTACGCCCGGTATTTCACCGCGTAAAGCCATTTCTCTTAAAACTAAACGTGATACACCAAATTTTCTATAAAAGCCTCTTGGTCTACCGCTAATTAAGCATCTATTATGCTGACGAGTTAAAGCAGAGTTTCTGGGAAGAGACTGAAGAGCCTCGTAATCGCCGTTTTCCTTCAACTCTTTTCTTTTCTCGACATACTTAGTATAGAGTTTACGCTTTTTAATTTCACGAGCTAATAAACTTTTTCTGGCCATAATTTTCCTTCTAATTAATTTCCTTTTTTCTGAACGGCATACCGAACGCGCTTAAAAGTTCGAAAGCTTCTTTATCGGATTTTGCCGTTGTAACGAATGTAACATCCATTCCGAGAACTTTAGTAACCTTGTCCACATTGATTTCGGGGAAAATGATCTGCTCTTTAATTCCCAAAGTGTAATTTCCTCTTCCGTCGAAAGATTTATCAGGAACGCCTCTAAAGTCGCGTACTCTCGGAAGCGCGATTGTAATCAAGCGATCGAGGAATTCATACATTCTTTCCTGTCTCAAAGTAACTTTAGCACCAATCTTCATATTCTCGCGGAGTTTGAAGTTTGATATAGCTTTTTTAGCAATACGGACCGAAACTTTCTGGCCTGTAATGGTTTCGAGATCTTTAACGGCTTCGTCAAGAATTTTCGGATCCTGAACTGCCTGTCCCACACCCATATTAAGAACAATTTTTTCGATCTTGGGGACCTGCATAATACTTTTATAGCCGAACTGTTCTTTTAATTTAGGAACGATCTCTTTAATATATTTTTCTTTTAATCGTGCCGGAATTTTTTCTTCAACCACTTTAGTTTTCGGTTCTTCAGCAGTTTTCCCTTTTTTAGGTGATTGAGCCGTCTGTTCTTTTTGTTCTTTTTGCTTTGCCATCGTGATTATGAGTCCTTAAAATTTATTATGCGATCATTTCGCCGCTAACTTTGCTTAATCGAGCGCTTTTCTTTTTACCTGTTTTATCGTCTATAATTATTTTAGTACCAATTTTCGTCGGTTCATTAGTTTTAGGATCAAGAAGCATAACATTGGAGACATTAATAGGAGCTTCTTTTTCTATAATGCCGCCCTGCGGATTCTTCTGATTAGCTTTAGTATGTCTCTTACGCAAATTAACGCCTTCGATAATAACACGGTTTTCGGCAGGAAAGACTTTCAGAACTTTACCGGTTTTACCTTTGGAGTTGCCGGAGATAACAATTACAGAATCATTTTTTCTAATTTTCATATTGACAATCCTCTTAGAGAACCTCTGGAGCCAGAGAGATAATTTTCATAAATTTTTTATCGCGCAATTCTCTTGCAACAGGTCCGAAGATACGTGTGCCTCTCGGTTCGCCCTGGGCATTGAGAAGAACAGCAGCATTTTCATCGAACCGGATATAAGATCCGTCGTTTCTTCTAACTTCTTTTTTAGTTCTTACAATAACCGCTCTGGAGACTTCTCCTTTTTTAACACCGCCGCCCGGAATAGCGGATTTAACGCTAACAACAATTACATCGCCGAGGCTAGCATAGCGGCGATTAGAACCGCCCAACACGCGAATACATCGAACTTTTTTAGCACCCGAATTATCCGCAACCACTAAATTTGTTTCTTCTTGAACCATTTTTTATAAACTCCCAATCAAACTTTGTATTAAGTAAAGCACTATTTGGCTTTTTCAACTATTTCAACAAGACGCCATTTTTTTCTTTTGCTCATTGGCCGTATTTCCATAATTTTGACAACATCGCCAGGTTTACATTCATTATTTTCGTCATGCGCCATCAACTTTGTGGTCTTCTTGAAATATTTTTTATAAATCGGATGAGCCACACGTCTTTCAATAGCCACAATTATGCTCTTCTTCATTTTATTGCTAACTACCGAACCGATTCTAACTTTTCTAGTATTTCTTGTCTCCATCGAAAAACAAATGCTCCTTATTGTTTAGTCTTTGAGTTTTTAGCTTCCTGCAATTCGCGTTCTTTAAGAACGGTTTTCATTTTTGCAATATCTTTTTTAACCAATTGCAGTTTAGCAGTGTTAGTAAGATTTTTCAATTCATGCTGAAATCTCAAATCAACAAGATTAGATTGTTCTTCGAGAATTCTCTTTCTTATTTCGTCTGTGGACATTTCTCTTATTTCATAGATCTTCATTTTTACAAAATCCTTTTATGATTCTAAATCCGGTCTCTGAGTAATTTTAGTTTTAATAGGGAGTTTATGAGCTGCAACTGTCAATGCTTCATGCGCAGTTTTTTTATCAACACCGCCAACCTCGAACATAATTCTTCCTGGCAGAACAACAGCAACCCAGAATTCAGGAGCGCCTTTACCTTTACCCATTCTAGTTTCGAGAGGTTTTTTAGTTACCGGTTTATCAGGGAATATTCTGATCCAGACTTTACCGTCTCTCTTCATCTGTCTGGAGAGAGCAACACGGCAAGCTTCGATCTGACGGCTTGTAATCCAGGCCGGTTCCATAGCTTTGAGACCATAATCGCCGAAGTTAACCAGGTGACCGCGTGTAGCTTTACCTGTTCTTCTACCTCTATGTGCTTTACGATACTTAACTCTTTTTGGCATTAACATGAGAAAAACTCCTAAAACTTTTTTTTGCTATAACTTTATTCGGTTGAACGTCTTCCTAAAATTTCACCGCGGCAGATCCAGACTTTAATTCCGATAGAACCATAAATAGTTTCAGCTCTACCGTGAGCGTAATCGATATCAGCTCTGAGAGTATGGAGCGGAATTCTGCCTTCCTTATACTGTTCGGTACGTGCCATTTCAGCGCCGCCCAATCTGCCGGCACACATTACTCTTATACCTTCGGCTCCCATTCTCATTGCGGAGGTAATAGCAGATTTCATTGCTCTTCTAAAAGAGATTCTTCCTTCAATCTGCTTAGCAATATTCTCGGCAACAAGATAGGCATCCAGTTCGGGTCTTTTAATTTCAGTGATCTGGATTTTCACTTCCTTATCGGTTAATTTTTTCAATTCCTCTTCGATCTGAGCAATCTCTTTACCGCTCTTACCGATTACAACTCCGGGTCTGGAAGTATGAATAGTAAGAATAATGTTTTTGGAGGTTCTATCGATCTTGATAGAAGAGATTCCGGCATTCTGCAATCTTTTACGAACATAGGTTCTTAATTTTTTGTCTTCGATGAGTTTAGGTGCGTAACTTTTGTTTTCGTACCAGTTCGATTCCCATCCTTTAATAACTCCAACTCTTAAACCGATTGGATTAGTCTTCTGACCCAAAACTTCCTCCTGAGATTACTTTTTTGTTGCAACAACAATAGTTAAATGATTAGATCTTTTTCTAATTCTATAAGCTCTGCCCATAGGAGCAGCGGAGATCCTTTTCAAAGTAGGACCCTGATTAACGAACGCTTCTTTAACAAACAGGTCGGATACTTCTTTTTTAGAGCCTTCATCTTTATTCATAAGATTCGAAACAGCAGATCTCAATACTTTTTCGGCCGGTTTCGAAGAGTGCTTAGGAGAAAAGTGAAGAATCTCAATTGCCTGATCAACAGATTTTCCTCTAATCAAATCGATAACCAATCTCATCTTTCTTGGCGATGATCCGATATATTTGTGTGTCGCTTTAGCTTCCATTACTTATTTCCTCAATTTTATGCCAGTGGCATCACTTTACTTTAGATGCTTTTTCTGCTTTAGTACCCGGATGACCTCTGAAGATACGGGTTGGTGCAAACTCGCCTAGTTTATGACCGACCATATTTTCAGAAATATAAACGGGAATCATTTTATTTCCATTATGAACTGCAATTGTATGTCCTACAAATTCCGGAGAGATAGTACTTGCACGAGACCAGGTTTTAATTATTTTTTTCTGATTAGTCTCGTTAAGTTTTCTAACTTTTTCCAGTAGTTTAACACTAATAAAAGGACCTTTTTTAACTGATCTTGGCATATCCTACTCTAAATTATTTTCTTCTCTTAATAATAAGTTTATTAGTTGGATTCTTTTTCTTTCTAGTTTTCAAGCCTTTGGCTTTCTGTCCCCAAGGTGAAACAGGATGTCCGCCGCCAGAAGTTTTTCCTTCGCCACCACCCATCGGGTGATCAACGGGATTCATTGCAACGCCTCTTACGTGAGGTCTTTTTCCGAGCCAGCGGCTTCTACCAGCTTTACCGAGACTGATATTTTCGTGGTCCGAATTGCCAACCGTTCCATAAGTTGCCATACAATCAACACTAACCAATCGAACTTCGCCTGAAGGCATTTTAAGCTGAGCAAATTTTCCTTCGCGAGCCATTAGCTGTAAGGAGGTTCCTGCAGATCTTCCGAGCTGTCCGCCTTTACCGGGTTTCATTTCAACATTGTGAACAAAGCTTCCGAGAGGAATTTCTTTCAACGGAAGAGCATTACCCACTTTAATTTCTGAACCGGGTCCAGACATAACAGAATCGCCAACTTTAAGACCATCTGGGGCGAGGATATATCTTTTATCGCCGTCAACGTAATTAAGCAGTGCAATTCTTGAAGTCCTGTTAGGATCGTACTCAATAGAAAATACTTTTGCGGGTACTCCTTTTTTATCTCTTTTAAAGTCGATAATACGATATCTTCTTTTATGCCCGCCGCCTCTATGACGCGAAGTAACTCTTCCAAGATTATTTCTGCCGCCGGATTTCTTTAGAGCAACAGTTAAAGATTTTTCAGGAGAAGTTTTAGTAATCTCATTGAAAGATGAGATACTCATAAATCTCGTACCAGGTGTATTTGGTTTTAATTTTCTAATTGCCATTTAATTCCGCTCCAAAACATTCGGTCTTAAGCCTGACCGAAGATGTCGATGGTTTGACCTTCTTTAAGTGTAACAATAGCTTTTTTAAATTTCGGTGTTCTTCCTGTAAAGCGGCCTCTTTTAGTAAACTGAGTTCTTTCTTTCCCTTTATAGAGGATAGTATTAACAGAGACAGCATCAACATTAAATTTTTCTTTAAGCGCTTTAGCAATCTGAATTTTATTTGCATCAACGGAGACAACAAAGCCGTATTTATTAGGATGCTTCTCGCTAATACCCGTCATTTTTTCAGTAATTAAAGGCCGAATTAAAATACTTTTCATTTTCTAACCGTATTAATTAAATGTACTTTCTAAAAGGTTAACTGCGCTTTTCTGTAAAACAAGGATCTGATTATTAAGCAGATCGTAGGCCGAAGCTTTATTTGCTTCAAGTATATTTACACGATCGATATTTCTGCCAGATTTGTAGACGTTTTCCAATGTACCGTTCGTAAGCAGCAAAGTTTTTTTACCTTTAAGCTGCAACGAGTTCAGAATTTTCGAGAATTCTTTAGTCTTCGGACTGTCGAAATTAAAATCCTCAACAACAACAATCTGATTTGCTTTAGCTTTATAGGATAGAGCAGATTTTCTTGCAAGCGAGACAACTTTTTTATTCAGTTTCTGCCTATAATCTCTCGGTTTAGGGCCAAAAATAGATCCGCCTCCAACCCAGAGAGGTGATCTTGAAGATCCAGCTCTTGCACCACCACGGCCTTTTTGTCTCCAGGGTTTTTTACCACCGCCACTAACCTCGTGTTTTTCTTTAGCTTTATGAGTACCCTGTCTCTGATTAGCAAGAAAAGCTTTAACGGCCAGATAAAGGACGTGATCATTAGGTTCTATTTCAAAAATATCTTTGGAGAGTTCTACTTTCTCGCCAGATTTTGTACCGTCAGTTTTAAGGACTTCTAATTTCATTTTCAATAACACTATTTATTTATTTCAACAATTGAATTTACAGAGCCTGGAACCGCTCCTTTAACCATTATAATATTTTTATCAACAAGAATTTTAACAACTTTAAGATTTCTGGTGGTTACATTTTCATATCCTTTTCTACCGGCCATTCTCTGACCTTTAAAAACTCTTGAAGGATATGAGCTCGCTCCGATTGAACCGGGAGCTCTTACTCGGTCGCTTTGACCGTGAGTAGCGCCGCCAACACCGCCGAATCCATGTCTTTTAATAACACCCTGGAAGCCTTTTCCTTTGCTCTTACCAGAAACCTTTACTTTATCACCGACCTGAAAAAGATCGGCTTTAACATCATCACCGACTTTGAACTGATCAGCTTCGAAGTTTCTGAATTCCTTAAGATGCATAGGAGCCGGGAATCCGAGTTTTTTGAAAACGGCAACCTGAGGTTTACTAACTTTTTTCTCTTTCTTTTCACCGAAACCCAATTGAATAGAAGAGTAACCGTCTTTATCCTTAGTTTTAACCGAATAGACTTTGCAAGGGCCGGCTTCTAGAATAGTAACCGGAATAATTTGACCGTCTTCGGAGTATATATTAGTCATTCCTAATTTTTTTGCTAACAGACCAGGCATTTTTTTTCCTATAACTTAATCTCAATATCGACGCCAGCAGGTATTTCCAATTTGCTCAGAGCGTCAACAGTTTTATTATTAGAGTTGTGGATATCAATAATTCTTTTATGAGCCCTTATCTCAAATTGTTCTCTGGATTTTTTATCAACGTGAGGAGATCTTAAAACAGTGAAGACCGTTCTTCGTGTTGGAAGAGGAATAGGTCCGGAAACAACAGCTCCGGTACTTTTCACGGTTTTAATAATTTTTTCAGTTGATTTATCAATCAAAATATGATCGTACGACTTAAGCTTAATTCTAATTTTTTGACCGGGCACTTTTAATAATCTCCTTGTTCAGACATAGTAAGGGGAAAGTATTTACTTTCCCCTATTCAATTTTATTACTATTCAATAATCTTAGTTACGAAACCAGCACCAACAGTTCTGCCGCCTTCGCGGATAGCGAATTTGAGACCTTCTTCCATAGCGATTTCAGAGATAAGATCAATCTTAAGCTGAACGTTATCGCCAGGCATAACCATTTCGGTACCTTCGGGTAAAGTAGCAATACCGGTAACGTCGGTTGTTCTGAAGTAGAACTGCGGTCTATATCCGTTGAAGAACGGGGTATGACGTCCGCCTTCTTCTTTTGAAAGGATATAAACTTTGCCTTCAAATTTCTTATGAGGAGTAATAGAACCGGTTTTTGCAAGAACCATTCCTCTTTCAATTTCAGTTTTGTCTACACCGCGAAGTAAAAGTCCGGCGTTATCGCCAGCCATAGCGGAGTCTAATTCTTTACGGAACATTTCGATACCGGTAACAACGGTTTTCTTATGGATACCGAGACCGATAAGTTCAACTTCTTCGTTCAATTTAAGAGTACCTCTTTCAACTCTACCAGTAGCAACAGTACCGCGACCGGTAATAGAGAATACGTCTTCAACAGGCATCAAGAAAGGTTTATCAGCATCACGCTGCGGAACCGGAACATATTCATCAACGGCTTTCATGAGTTCCCAGATACAGTTATATCTTTCGTCTGTAGTAGGAGCATTAGAAGAACCAGCTTCGAGAGCTTTTAATGCAGAACCACGGATAATCGGAATATCATTACCAGGGAATTCATATTTAGTAAGCAATTCTCTTAATTCCATTTCAACGAGGTCGATCAATTCAGGATCATCCATCATATCAACTTTATTCAAGAAAACAACGATTCTTGGCACACCTACCTGGCGGGCAAGAAGAATGTGTTCTCTTGTCTGAGGCATAGGGCCGTCGGTAGCAGCAACTACTAAAATAGCGCCGTCCATCTGAGCAGCACCTGTAATCATGTTTTTAACATAGTCAGCGTGACCAGGACAGTCAACGTGAGCATAATGTCTATTCTCAGTTGAATATTCAACGTGAGCAGTAGCAATTGTAATACCTCTTTCTCTTTCTTCAGGAGCATTATCAATACTATCGAAAGTTCTAATTTGTGAAAGACCTTTTAAAGCTAATGCCATGGTGATGGCTGCAGTAAGAGTAGTTTTGCCATGGTCTACGTGTCCGATCGTACCGATATTGACGTGAGGTTTACTACGATCAAATTTTTCTTTTGCCATCGAGTTACTCTCCTTATTGTTTTTATTTCTTATTTAATTTTGAAAACATTATTTACTTAAGCTGATTTAGATACTTTACCAGACTGCGATTTTTCAGTAATTTCTTCAGCAACCGATTTCGGTACTTCAGAGTAGTGTGAAAACTGCATTGAATAAATGGCTCTACCCTGAGTCATAGAACGCAAAGTTGTCGCATAGCCAAACATTTGAGCAAGAGGGACCAACGCTTTAATAACCTGAGCGTCTTTTCTTGAATTAAAGCCTTCTATTTTTCCTCTTCTTGAATTCAGATCTCCCATAACATCGCCAAGATACTCTTCAGGAGTAATAACCTCGACACTCATCATCGGTTCCAACAAAATCGGATTTGCTTTCAGGGCACCATTTTTAAAACCAATAGAAGCAGCAACTTTAAAAGAGATTTCGTCTGAATCGACATCGTGGTATGAACCATCAAATAATTTAACTTTAACATCCACAACAGGGAATCCGGCTAAGACGCCATTCCGCATAGCATCGTGTAAACCATTTACAATAGGATTAATATATTCTTTTGGAACCGAGCCGCCAACAATCGCATTTTCAAATTCGAAACCTTTACCAGGTTCATTCGGTGAAAGTTCAAGCCAAACGTGACCGTATTTTCCACGTCCGCCGGTTTGTTTAACAAACTTACCTTCGGCCTGAACACTTTTAGTAATTGTTTCTCTATACGCTACTTGAGGTTTGCCAACATTAGCTTCGACTTTAAATTCGCGTTTCATTCTATCAACGAGGATTTCGAGATGAAGTTCGCCCATTCCGCTAATCAAAGTTTGCCCTGTTTCATCATCAACCTTCACCTTAAAAGTCGGGTCTTCATCACTAAGTTTAGCAAGCGATTCCGATAATTTATCCTGATCAGCTTTTGTTTTCGGTTCAATAGCAATCTGGATTACCGGTTCAGGGAAAGCCATTCTTTCTAAAATAATAGCATCCTCTTCAGTACATAAAGTATCACCGGTTCTTGTATATTTAAGACCAACAATTGCAGCTATATCACCAGATCTAATTTCATCCATATCCTCGCGATGATTGGCGTGCATCTGAAGAACGCGTCCAACTCTTTCTTTTTTATCGCTCACTGAATTAAGAACGTAAGATCCGGCTTTCAGGACACCGCTATAGACTCTTATAAAAGTCAACTTACCAACGTAAGGATCCGTCATAATTTTGAAGGCGAGAGCAGCGAATTTTTCACTAGGATCCATCTTTCTTTCAACGTGATCATTTTTATGAACATGATGCGCAACCAAATTTCCAAGGTCAGCAGGCGAAGGAAGGAAATCGACTACGGCATCCAACAATTTCTGAACCCCTTTATTTTTGAATGAAGAGCCACACAAAACCGGAATAATTTTAAGTTGAATAGTAGCTGCTCTTAAAACCGGTCTAATCTCTTCTTCGGATATTTCTTTTCCTTCGAGATATTTTTCCAACAAAGTATCATCAACATCGGATACAGCTTCAAGCATCTGAGTACGAAATTTCTGGGCAGTCGGTAAAAGATCCGATGGGATATCAACATCTTCGAAAGTAGTTCCCATAGTATCGTCATGAAACATTCGAGCTTTCATTGACATAAGATCAATAAAGCCGGTAAATAATTCTCCATCGCCAACAGGAAGAGTAATCGGGACAGCATTAGCGCCTAATTTTTCTTTCATCATACTAACAGCATTATAAAAATCAGCACCAACCCGATCCATTTTATTTACGAAAGCAATTCTTGGAACACCATATTTATCAGCCTGACGCCAAACGGTTTCAGACTGAGGTTCGACACCACCCACGGCACAGAAGAGAGCGATAGCTCCGTCCAGAACTCTTAGTGAGCGTTCGACTTCAACGGTAAAATCCACATGTCCAGGAGTATCAATGATATTAATTTGATGATCTCTCCAGGAAGTAGTGGTAGCAGCACTAGTAATTGTAATACCTCTTTCTTTTTCCTGTTCCATCCAATCCATTGTAGCCGCGCCATCATGTACTTCGCCCATTCTGTGCAATTTGCCGGTATAATAGAGAATGCGTTCGGTAGTAGTAGTTTTACCGGCATCGATATGGGCCATAATACCAATATTTCTTACTTTTGCAATATCTACACGTTTATTAGACATCTATTACTAAAAACTCCTTCCTACCATTTAAAGTGGGCAAAAGCTTTGTTTGCTTCTGCCATTCTATGAGTATCATCTTTCTTTTTAACTGAGTTACCTTCACCATTTGCAGCAGCCATTAATTCCGCAGCAAGTTTTGCAGCCATCGATTTATCTTTTCTTTCTCTTGAATAAACTCTGATCCAACGTAAAGCCAACGCAGTTCGTCTTTCAGGACGCACTTCCATCGGTACCTGATATGTTGCACCGCCAACACGACGGCTTCTAACCTCAACAAGCGGCTGAACATTCTGGATTGCCTTTTTGAAAACTTCCATAGCAGGTTTTTTAGTTTTCTGTTCAATCAAAGAAAAGCTATCGTAAACCATGCTTCTAGTGGTAGATTTTTTACCATGCCAGGTAAGATAATTTATCAATTTGGAAACCAGAATCTCATTAAACTTTGGATCCGGTTTAAGATATCTTTTTTCTGCTCTTTTCTTTCTCATAATTATTTAGCTTTTGGTTTTTTAGTTCCGTACTTAGATCTTCCTTTTTTTCTATCTTCTACTCCACCAGTATCGAGCGTACCTCTAATAATATGATATCTAACGCCAGGAAGGTCTTTAACTCTTCCACCTCTAATAAGGACAATAGAGTGTTCCTGGAGATTATGCCCTTCACCAGGGATATAAGCAGTAACCTCAATATGATTAGTTAATCTAACTCTTGCAACTTTTCTAAGTGCAGAGTTAGGTTTCTTTGGAGTAGTTGTATAAACTCTAGTACAAACACCTCTTTTCTGCGGGCAAGCATCTAAAGCAGGTGCTTTATTCTTTGAAGTAACTACTACTCTACCTTTTCTAACCAACTGATTTATCGTTGGCACGTATTTCCTCCGAAATTATTTCTTTCTGATAAAAATTCAGACTTCAAATTTATTGATATTCGTTTCAATTGTCAAGAATACCGGTTTAATTATTTTCAAAAATCGACTAGACAGTTTCTTTCTCTTCAACTTCCTCAATTTTTGGAATATTAGTTTCAACTTCCTCCGATGTCAGGAGAATATTCTTATACTTTTTAAGCCCAGTTCCAGCCGGGATCAGGTGACCCATAACAACATTTTCCTTCAATCCGTTCAGTGTATCCACCTTAGCTTCAGTAGCAGCATTCGTGAGAACCTTAGTTGTTTCCTGGAAAGATGCAGCCGAAATAAAGCTTTCGGTTGATAGGGCCGCGTGAGTAATTCCTAAAAGAACATTATCGAATGTAGCAGGTTCAGCATCCCTGGCTTTCATGGTTTTTTTACCTTTACGCGTAAGCTCAGCATTAATTTCTCTGAATTTGGCACGAGTAATCAACTGGCCAGCTTTGAATTTCGATTGGCCGGCATCCAACAGGACAACCATATTTTCAATTCTTTCATTTTCATCCAGTAGCCGGTTACGATCTACAAGGTCTTCTTCGATGAAATTGGTATCGCCAGCAGAAATAATCTGGAGTTTTTGAAGCATTTGTCGAACGATAACCTCAATATGCTTATCATTGATTTTCACACCTTGTAAGCGGTAAACATCCTGTATTTCATTAACCAGATACTCCTGAACGGCATTAGTACCTTTAATTTTAACAATATCATGAGGATCCATAGGTCCGTCAGTAATTTTTTCGCCAGCAGGTATTTCGTCATTTTCCTGAACTAAAATATGCTTGCCATAAGGGACTGCATATACTTTCTGAATCGAACCATCGAACGACTCAACAATAATTTCCCGGGATCCTTTTTTGCGAGCACCGAATTTCACACGTCCTTCAATTTCGGAAACAATTGCAGGATCATGCGGGCTTCTTGCTTCAAACAATTCAGTTACTCTTGGCAAACCACCGGTAATGTCACGAGTCTTTGCAGTCGCTTTTGATATTTTGGCCAGGATAGTACCTGCCTGAATCTCTTCACCTTCTTCGGCTGCCAGATACGCTCTGGTAGGGATATTAAATACCTTTTCATTTCCTTTAGAATCCTTGATTGAAATACTTGGAGTCAGGTTCTTATCCTTGGATTCAATAACTACTTTCTGAACGTGTCCTGTCTGTTCATCTGCGACCTGCTGGAAGGTTACATTATCAACAAGATCAATAAAAGAGACTTTACCGCCGAGGTCCGAAACTATAACAGAGTTATAAGGATCGTGATTATAAAGAGGCTGACCCTTAACAACTTTCTGTTTATCCTCAACCATTAATTCGGCACCGTATGGAATTTCAAAACGTTTAATCTGGCGATCATCCTCGTCATAAATGCCCATACCACCTCTACGTCCGATAACCACTTTAACTTTTCCAAACGCATCAACTTTCTCAACGAGAGTAATCTTATCGAATTTCACAGTACCGGATACGTTTGTTTCAACCTGAGACTGGCTTGCAATACGAGATGATGTACCGCCGAAGTGGAAAGTACGAAGAGTAAGCTGGGTACCAGGTTCACCAATTGACTGAGCAGCAATAATACCGACCGCCTCACCATTCTCAACGAGCTGGCCGGTTGTGAGATTTCTACCATAACATTTGGAACAGACACCTCTTTTAGATTCGCAGGTTAGAACTGTACGTATATATACCTGATCGATGTAAGCTTCGTCAATCTTCTCTGCAATTTCTTCAGTAATCAATTCACCAGCTTCAATTATAAGTTCATCCGAGCGGGGATCATAAACGTCTTCCTGAGCAGTACGTCCTGTAATTCGTTCTGCGAGAGGCTCTCTTTCCTGTTCAACATCTTTTAACGCAGTAATATAAATACCACGGATAGTACCGCAATCCAGTTCAGACACAATCACATCCTGTGCAACGTCGCACAATCTTCTTGTGAGGTAACCGGCGTCAGCTGTCTTAAGAGCCGTATCGGCAAGACCTTTACGCGCACCGTGAGTTGAGATGAAGTATTCTAGAACAGATAAACCTTCTTTAAAGTTAGCAACGATTGGATTTTCAATAATTTCGCCCGATTGCCCGGTAAGACTTTTCTGAGGTTTCTGCATGAGACCGCGCATACCAGCAAGCTGGCGAACCTGTTCCTGCGAACCACGTGCACCGGAATCAACCATCATATGAAGCGAATTAAACCCACCCTGATCAGTCTTCAAGCGATCCATCAGGGATTTTGCAACGTTGTTAGTAGTGAACGTCCAAACGTCAATTATTTTGTTATATCTTTCAGCGTCTGTAATAAGACCCTGTTCGTGTTCATTAAGAATTCCATTTACTTTCTTATTAGAGTCCTCGATCAATTTCACTTTTTCGTCTGGAATAATCATATCACTGAAACTGATAGAGAGCCCAGCAGCAGTTGCATAACGATATCCAAGATCCTTTACATCATCAAGAAACTTAGCAGTTACTTCGTTGCCGAGTTTCATAAACATTTTATAAATAAGACCGCTGAAAATTTTCTTTACAAGCAATTCATTAATAAAGCCATAATCTTTAGGAACAATCTGATTGAAGATTACACGTCCAACTGTAGTTTCAATCAATTCGCCATTCACCTTTACTTTTATTTTGGCATGAAGGTCAACAGCTTTTGAATTATAGGCAATAATAACTTCGTGCATACTGCTGAAGAACTTACCTTCACCTCTGGCACCTGCTTTAACCTTAGTCAGGTAATAACATCCAAGAACAATATCCTGGGTAGGAACAACAATAGGTCCTCCGTTCTGAGGCGAAAGGATATTATGACTGCTAAGCATAAGAATAGAAGCTTCCAACTGCGCTTCATAAGAAAGAGGCACATGAACAGCCATCTGATCGCCATCAAAATCCGCATTAAACGCCGTACAAACCATCGGATGCAACTGAATTGCTTTACCGTCGATTAATATCGGCTGGAATGCCTGAATACCAAGACGATGCAAAGTAGGTGCACGGTTCAACATTACTGGATGTCCGTCTATCAATTTATCTAAAATTTCCCAGATGAGAGCATCTTTTCTATCCACTGCTTTACGAGCACTTTTAACTGTTTTAAAATGACCTCTTTCAATTAACTTGCGTATAATAAACGGTTTGAATAATTCAACGGCCATATCTTTGGGCAATCCGCACTGATGAAGCTTAAGCTCAGGCCCAACAACAATTACAGAACGGCCGGAATAGTCGACACGTTTTCCTAAAAGGTTCTGACGGAATCTACCCTGTTTACCTTTAAGCATATCGCTAAGAGATTTAAGGGGACGGTTACCATCACTTCTAACTGCGCTTGCTCTACGCGAATTATCGAATAGAGCGTCAACAGCTTCCTGAAGCATTCTTTTTTCATTACGAAGAATTACTTCGGGAGCTTTAATATCGATCAATCTTTTAAGACGATTATTACGAATAATGACACGTCTGTAAAGATCGTTAAGATCGCTGGTTGCAAAACGTCCGCCTTCGAGCGGTACGAGAGGTCTAAGTTCAGGAGGAATAACCGGAATAACGCTCAGCACCATCCATTCAGGTTTATTAGGAACTTTACCTTCATATTCTCTGAAAGCTTCAAGCACTCTTAATCTTTTAAGAATATCGCTTCTTTTCTGCTGTGAAGTTTCAACAGCTAATTGAGCTTTTAATTCCTGGAAAGTCAATTCAATTTCGGTCTGCTTGAGAAGCTCTTTAACGGCATCTCCACCGATTTTTGCAAGGAATTTTTTAGGATCATCATCTTCGAGAGCATCATTATCATGAGGCAGCGAAGAAACAATTTCATAATACTGATCTTCCGAAATAAGATCTTTTCTATTCAATCCGGTTGGACCGGGATTAATGACAACATAAGATTCATAATAAACTATCTTTTCCAGTTCTTTTGTGGTCATGCCGATAATATTACCAATCTTTGAAGGTAATGCTTTGAAGAACCAGATATGAACAACCGGCACGGCGAGAGAGATGTGACCCATTCTTTCTCTTCGAACGCTTTTCAGAGTAACTTCAACACCGCAGCGGTCGCAAACAATTCCTTTATACCTAATACCTTTATATTTACCGCAGGCACATTCCCAATCTTTAACCGGGCCGAATATTTTTTCGCAGAACAAACCATCTTTTTCAGGCCTGAATGATCTATAATTAATAGTCTCGGGTTTTGTTACTTCACCATGAGACCTGGAGAGGATATCATCCGGACTGGCAAGACTAATTGTAATTTTTTCAATCTGCTTCAGTTTTGTTTCTTGTGTTTTGAATCTCATAATTTTCTCCTAAAAATCTGTCGGTGACAGATCTTACGGTTGACTAATTAATTTTAATATCAAGGCCAAGGCCCTGTAATTCTTTTATCATAACGTTAAATGCTTCAGGAATATTCGGTTCGGGAATATTCTCGCCTTTAACAATTGCCTCGTAAGTTTTAGCTCTTCCGGAGACGTCATCGCTTTTCACAGTCAGAATTTCCTGCAATACGTGAGCAGCGCCATAGCCTTCAAGAGCCCAAACTTCCATTTCACCAAATCTCTGACCACCGAACTGAGCTTTTCCGCCAAGAGGTTGTTGAGTAATTAATGAATATGGCCCGATAGAACGAGCATGTATTTTATCGTCAACCATGTGACCGAGTTTCATCATATAGATATATCCGGTTGTAACTTTCTGGTGGAATTTCTCACCGGATCTTCCATCATACAACCAGGTTTTACTTCCATCAGCGAGTTGAGCCTTTTCGAGCCAACCTTCAACATCTTTTACAGTTGCGCCGTCAAAAATCGGAGTTTCAAATTTAACGCCGAGTTTCTGACCAACCCATCCGAGGGCTGTTTCATAGAGCTGGCCGAGGTTCATACGTGAAGGCACACCAAGCGGATTAAGAACTATATCAACTGGAGTACCGTCTTCATGGTAAGGCATATCTTCAACCGGAACAACTTTGGCAACAACACCTTTATTACCATGACGTCCGGCCATTTTATCGCCGACAGAAACTTTTCTTTTCTTGGCAACATAGACTTTAGCAAGCTGAGTAATACCCGGAGGTAATTCATCTCCGCTTTGTATTTTCAGTTTTTCGCGTTTATAATCTTCTTCTATATCTGCAAGGATTGTAAAATAATTTGAGTAGAGCTGTTTAATCAGTTCATTCGGATTCTTCCGTTCGAACCAGTCCTTTGTATAATCAAGTTTAGTAATATCTTCGATATCAAGGAATGTTGATTCTTTTATAGAAGTACCGCTTCTTAAGACAACCGACCCATCCAGATCACGGATACCGGTAGTTGTTTTACCTTCTGTAATCCTAGTCAATTTTTTAACTAATTTGGAATAATGATCTTCTCTGATCTTCTTAAATGTTGCCTCAAGCTGATCGAGCTGTTTCTTTTCCAATTTCTTAGCTTCAGCATCTTTCTTTTTCCTGCTGAACAAGCGAGTTTTAATTACTGTTCCTTTCAATCCGGGAGGTGCTTTCAGAGATGCATCTTTGACATCACCAGCTTTATCCCCGAATATAGCCTTGAGAAGTTTTTCTTCGGGAGTAGGATCTGTTTCACCTTTGGGAGTTATTTTCCCGATCAGAATATCACCTTCTTTAACCTCAGCGCCTTCTCGGACAATTCCATTTTCATCCAGGTCTTTTGTAGCTTCTTCACTAACATTAGGAATATCCCTTGTTAATTCCTCTTCACCTCGTTTGGTTTCCCTTACCTGAAGTTCAAACTCTTCTATGTGAATCGAAGTAAATACGTCATCCGCCACGAGTCTTTCACTTAACACAATAGCATCTTCAAAGTTATATCCTCTCCAAGGCATGAATGCGACAGATACGTTTCTTCCGAGTGCCAGCTCACCATTTTCAATTGCCGGTCCATCAGCAAGTACATCACCTTTTTTAATTTTCTGACCAGTGACAACAGCAGGTTTTTGTGTAAAGCAAGTTTCCTGGTTGGTGCCGGAGAATTTTGTGAGAGAGTTTTCAACTCTTCTTTCATCGTCAAAACTAACTAGTGATTCGGAAGTATTTTCGTCCACTTCATATTTAACAACAATGCGACGGGAATCCGCATATTCAACAACACCACTATCTTCAGCGACAATAATTGACCTACTGTCTCTGGCAATTTTCTGTTCCATTCCGGTTCCAACAATTGGAGCTTTCGGAACCAGCAGAGGAACCGCCTGACGCTGCATGTTCGAACCCATGAGTGCTCTGTTCGCATCGTCATGTTCAAGGAACGGAATAAGTGCAGCAGCGGCACTTACAATTTGAGCAGGGGCGACATCCATGTAATGGACTTCGCCCGGAGGTATAACCGGGAATTCCCCTTTCAATCTTGATTTCACTCTATCTAATACGAACCGATTCTGTTCATCGAGCGGAGCATTTGCCTGAGCAATTATGAATTCATCCTCCTGATCAGCACTCAAATAATCGATACTTCCGGAGACTTTTCCTTCTTTTACTTTACGATAAGGTGTTTCTAAAAATCCGTAATGATTTACACGTGTATAAATTGTAAGAGACGAAATTAATCCGATGTTCGGACCTTCTGGCGTCTCAATAGGACAGAGTCTTCCATAGTGCGAATGGTGAACGTCACGAACTTCGAAACCGGCTCTTTCACGGGTAAGACCGCCAGGTCCTAATGCAGAGACTCTTCTTTTATGTGTCAGCTCAGAAAGCGGATTAGTCTGATCCATAAACTGGGATAACTGGTTGGTACCGAAGAAAGCGTTTATTACGCTGCTGATTGTTCTAGCATTAACTAAATCCTGAGGCTGCATATTTTCGTTGTCGCGCATATTCATTCTTTCTTTTATAGTACGCGCCATTCTTGCAAGTCCAACATTATACTGCTGCATTAGCTGTTCGCCGACAGTTCTAACTCTTCTATTGCCAAGATGATCGATATCGTCGACACTAACATTACCAACCTTAAGTTTGATAATGTTCTTCATGATAGCAATTATATCCTCGACGGTAAGAACTCTAATCTTTTCGTCAACATTGAGTCCAAGTTTGTCATTCATTCTAAAACGGCCGACATCACCAAGATCGTATCTCTTTTCATTAAAGAATAATTTATCAATCAAACCAACTGCTGTATCAACATCCGGAGCTTCACCGGAACGGAGCTGGCGATAGATTGCGTATAAGGCTTCTTCTTTAGTTTTAGAAGTATCTTTTTTCAGTGTATTGATAATAAGATCCTGCTCAAGAGTAGTTTCGGAGCTTAAGAGTTGAATCTTCTGAACCGAGGATCCTTTTATGCTAAGAATAATTTCTTCATTAAGTTCGGTATCCTTGGAAGCATAAATCTCACCTGTCTGATGATCGATTACATCGTTAGCAACAATCCTGCCTGAATGTTTATCAACATTAAGCTGTTTAGAAGTTACTTCCTCGATGAGATCGAACAGACTCAAAATCTGTTCATCGTTTTCGTATCCAAGAGCACGAAGCAGTGTTGTGGAAGGAAATTTTTTCCTTCGATCTATATAAACGTAAAGGACATTATTAATATCTGTTGCAAATTCAACCCAAGAACCGCGGAAAGGGATAATTCTAGCCGAATAGATCGGTGTTCCATTGGGATGGAGTGTCTGGGCAAAAGCTACACCGGGAGAACGGTGCAACTGGCTTACAATAACTCTTTCAGCCCCATTAATAATAAACGTACCGCGCATAGTCATAAACGGAAGATTTCCGAGATAGACTTCCTGTTCAACAGTATTTACATATTCACCTGTTTCATCATCCTTTGTAGAAAGTCGTAGTTTTGCTTTTAATGGTGCCGAATATGTAAGGCCTCTTTCTTCACATTCTGCAATCGAAAAGCGGGGCTTCTCGATATAATATTCGATAAAATCTAATCGATAAAATTCTTTATTGTCGAGAATGGGAAAGTTCTGATTAAACACACCCTGCAAACCTTTGTATTCCCTTTCGGACGGCTGGACTTTGAGCTGAATAAAATCCTCAAAGGATTCCAATTGAATATTCAAAAGATCCGGAACTTTAAGAGCTGAAGTAATAGAAGAAAAAGTAATACGTCCGTTACTTTTGTTAATTTTTGATTTTTCCAAACCAAACCTCCAATGTTTTAAGTAGGCTTTCTTTCATTTTATATAATGAAAGAAAGTGGTAAGACGGTTTTTCTCATCTTACCACTTCAATTTTTATTAAGAATCGGCATTTGTGCCAATTACTTAACCTGAACGGTAGCTCCAGCTTCTTCCAGTTCTTTCTTAATTTTTTCAGCTTCATCTTTAGAGATAGCTTCTTTAACTTTCTGAGGAGCGCCATCAACTAAATCTTTAGCTTCTTTAAGTCCGAGACCGGTATGAGCACGAACAACTTTAATGACATTGATCTTAGTAGCACCGGCAGCCTGAAGAATAACATCGAATTCGGTTTGTTCTTCTACAGGAGCAGCAGCAGCACCTGCAGCAGGGGCACCGGCCATCATCATCGGTGCAGCAGCAGTAACACCAAATTCATCTTCTAATGCTTTCTTTAATTCAGCAGCTTCAACTAATGTGAGAGCTTTAATTTTTTCTACAATTTCAGCAATTTTTTCCGACATTTTTATTCTCCTTAACTAATTAAATTATTTCTTAAACTTTATGCAGCTTTCTTTTTACCGACCTCATCAATAACACTGACAAGATCACGTATAACCGCATTAATAGCACCAACAATTCCGGTAGCCGGCGAAGCAACACTTCCGATGATACCCGCAATGATTTCCTCTTTGGTAGGCATCGAAGCAATAGTGTCTAACTGGTCAGCACCGTAATAAGCGGTATCGATATAGCAGCCTTTGAAACTAAATTTCTTGGTATCGTCGAAATATTTCTTAATGATTTTTGCAGGGGCAACAAAATTCTCCCCGGCAAATGCGACACCAATCATACCGACAAGCTGCGAATTAAATTTTTCGAAACCCCCGATCTGTTCAAGGGCTTTTTTGAAAAGAGTATTTTTAAAGACTTTATAGGTAACACCTTCTTTACGGAAGTTTGCACGAAGCTTATTGATATCCTCAACGGACACGCCGCGATAATCAACAAGAAACATTCCGGAAGAATTGTTTACCAGTTCTTTAATCTTTTCAACGATCTCTACTTTTTCTGTTTTTTTCATCGTCCTCCCGAATCAGTTTATAATCAACGAATCGGCTTTTGAAGCGTTTACAAATCCCGCTCACAAACGGGATGAGTGCGTAATTTTTTATTTAAGCGATAACGATTGTTCTTCTTTAGTGATTCTTAAACCGGGTCCCATTGTAGAAGAAAGAAAAACACTCTTTACATACTGACCTTTGGCAGAAGAAGGTTTCATTTTAATAATTGTATACAGAAAAGCTCTGGTATTATCAACAAGCTGTTCAGGAGAAAAATTCAGTTTCCCCAGTGAAGTATGAATAATACCTGCTTTTTCAACTCTGAATTCAATTTTTCCTGCTTTAACTTCTTTAACGGCTTTAACAACATCCGGAGTAACAGTACCGCTCTTTGGATTCGGCATCAAACCTTTCGGACCGAGAACCTTACCGAGTTTACCAACTTCACCCATAACATCCGGGGTAGCGATAATAACATCAACTTCGGCCCATCCGTTTTTAATCTTTTCGATATACTCTTCGAATCCGGCATATTCGGCACCGGCCTTCAAAGCTTCTTCGGCCAGAGCACCTTTAGCAACAACAAGAACAGTAACTTTTTTACCGGTTCCGTGAGGCAGAGATACTGTACCTCTGATCATCTGGTCTGCATGGCGTGGGTCCACACCAAGGCGGATAGCGCAATCAAGAGATTCATTGAATTTTACTTTGGAGTTTTCTTTCAGAAGTTTAACGGCCTCTTCAAGAGTATACTCTTTAGTAGTATCTACTTTTTCTCTAATCGTTTTTATTCTTTTAGCTAATTTCATTTGTAATTTCCACGGATATAATTTATAAACTATTAATCTTCTACTGTAATTCCCATGCTGCGTGCTGTTCCGGCTATCATACTAACTGCCTGATCAACGTCATGAGCATTAAGGTCGGGCATTTTAATTGTTGCAATTTCCTTAAGCTGGGCTTTAGAAACCTTAGCAACTTTAGTTTTATTAGGTTCGGCCGAGCCTTTTTCTACCTTTACAATTTTCTTTAAGAGTACAGCAGCAGGGGGAGTTTTTGTGATAAACGTGAATGATTTATCGGAATAGACAGTTATAACAACCGGAATAATCAAACCCTGCTTATCGGAAGTTCTGGCGTTAAACTGCTTACAGAACTCCATAATATTAACACCCTTTTGACCTAACGCTGGTCCAACCGGTGGAGAAGGATTAGCCTGACCTGCGGGAATTTGCAACTTAATAAATCCATCTACTTTCTTTGCCATATTTTTACCTAATTAATTATTTCTCTAATTCAGCTTGAACGAAATCAATTTCGACAGGAGTTTTTCTGCCGAAGATTGATACCATTACTTTAATTTTCATTTTTTCTTCATTTACTTCCTGGATAACACCTGAGAAATTATTGAACGGGCCGTCAATAATTTTAACGAAATCGCCGGAACGGAATATTGTTTCGGTCCTTTCCGTTTCATCGTTCTGGGAGATTCTTCCAACAATTCTTTTAACTTCATCGTGCTGAAGCGGAATCGGATTATTCTGCGAACCCAGGAATCCCATAACCGAAGGAGTATTTATAATAAAGTCCTTGGCCTTTATATCGAGGTCGGCACATACGAGTATATACCCCGGGAAGAAATTTTTCTTTTTCGTTTTTTTCTTGCCGTCTTTAACCTCAAAGACCTTTTCAGTAGGGACGAGGACTTCGAATATTCTGGCTCTAAGTTCATCATTGTCGCGAAGCTCATTTTCAATCAATGATTTAACTTTGTTCTCATGACCGGAGAAAGTACGAACCACATACCATTTTGATTTTTCATTTTCCAACTAGAAAATTCCCTTTAAAATTTGAGTTACGGTCATGTCGATAACATAAGTAAATGCGGCAAGAATGAGGCAAACAACAATAACAATTGAAGTAGATTCCTTCAATTCATCTCTTGTAGGCCAGGTAACTTTTTTCATTTCCTTAACCACATCATTAACAAAGTTGATAATTTTTTCTTTCATATTTTTTCGCTTTTAACTGGTGCACGTCAGGAGGGATTCGAACCCCCAGCCTGCGGTTTTGGAGACCGCTGCTCTGCCAATTGAGCTACTGACGTATTATTTAGTTTCTTTAAATACTACGTGTTTACGAGCGATCGGATCGTACTTTTTATATTCAACTCGATTAGGATGATTTCTTTTATTCTTTTTGGTAGAATAACGATAACCGGTTCCGGCACTGCTTTCAAGAACTATTATCTGTCTGATATTTTTTGATTTTGCCATTAAATTATTCCTGTTAAATCTCTATGTTTTTTCAGATTGAGCTGATGACCGGGATTGAACCGGTGACCTCTTCCTTACCAAGGAAGTGCTCTACCAACTGAGCTACATCAGCAGTTGATCTAGAGCGGGAGACGGGACTCGAACCCGCGACCAACAGCTTGGAAGGCTGTGACTCTACCAACTGAGTTACTCCCGCAAATTTCACATAAGACAAAAAACAATCAAAGAAGATGAAAAATCCTCTAAAATCAACACTTTTATTCTATTTTCAGGGAAAAACTGACGAAGTACGAACAAAACTGGGATTTTTTCTCCTTCATCAATTTCAGTATGTGGGCGGCGAGGGATTCGAACCCCCAAAGGCGTTTGCCAACGGATTTACAGTCCGCCCCGGCTCTCCAACTCCGGCGTCCGCCCGGATAAAATTCACCCACTAACTCAAAAAGCGAGCTTCAAATATAGAGCGGGTTTTCTAAAAATGCAAGAATTGAATAAGAGTTTTTTTAATCTTTTTTAATGGCCCCATAATTCTCTGTCAAGACTACGGTATTGAATTGCCTCACTTATATGCTGTGGTAAAATACTTTCGGACATTTCCAGATCCGCAATAGTCCTGCTTACCTTGATAATCCGGTCATATGCCCGCGCAGATAATCCGAGTCTGGTCATTGCCATTTTTAATAGATCTTCTGAGGAAGAATCGATTCTGCAGAATTTTCGAAGCTCTTTAGTACCCATGTCTGCATTACAATAAACATTAGGTAAATTTTCAAACCTTTTAAACTGAACCTTTCTGGCATCAACAACCCGGTTTCGAATGAATTCCGATCTTTCACCACTGGAGCCGGAAGCGAGGTCCTTGAATTTAACTGAAGGAACTTCGATATGAATATCAATCCGATCGAGTAACGGTCCGGAAATTCTTGACATATATTTCTGGATCTGGCCGGTATTGCAAGTGCATTCCTTGTTCGGATCTGTGAAATAACCGCAAGGACAAGGATTCATAGCTGCAGCCAGCATAAAATTAGCCGGGAATTCAACAGACATTTTCGAACGGCTTATCGTAACTCTGGAATCCTCCAAAGGTTGTCTTAAAACTTCCAGTACATTCTTTTTAAATTCCGGCAGTTCATCCAGGAATAAGACTCCATGGTGAGCAAAGGAGACTTCACCCGGCCTGGGTACTGAACCACCGCCGATAAGGGCTGCATCAGAAATAGTGTGATGAGGATTGCGGAATGGTCTTTCCGTAATCAAAGCTTTATCCTTCGGAAGTATACCGGCAACAGAATGGATCTTAGTAGTAGAGAGTGCTTCTTCAAATGTAAGCGGTGGAAGAATTGAGGGTAACCGCTTTGCAAGCATAGTTTTTCCGGATCCGGGAGGACCGATCATCAGAATATTATGACCTCCCGCAGCAGCAATCTCAAGAGCGCGTTTCACATTTTCCTGACCTTTAACGTCTGAAAAATCGAGTGAATAATTATTTACACCGGCAAAAATATCGGCCCGGTCAGTTTTAACCGGTTTAAACTTTTCAGGTTCCGAAATAAATTCGACCACTTCGCCAAGTGAAGATAATCCGAACACATCTATTCCTTCTACAATCGAAGCTTCTTTGACAGAATCGATAGGAAGTGCAATACGGCAAATTCCGATTCTTTTAGCTTCAACTGCGATTGGAAGAGACCCTTTGATTTTCCTTAGGGAGCCATCAAGAGAAAGTTCTCCAAGAAACATCATTGTATCGAGGCGGTCCATCTCGATCGATTCATTTGCGGCAAGTATCCCGATCGCTATCGGAAGGTCGAATGCACTCCCCTCTTTTTTTATATCCGCCGGAGCGAGATTGACTGTTATTTTTTTAAGCGGGAATTCGAATCCTGAATTTTTTAATGCGGCTGTTACTCTTTCTCTACTTTCTTTTACAGCATTATCTGGGAGACCGACAATTGTAATTGAGGGGAGTTGCCTTTCGCTGTGAGTTTCAACCTCGACTATATAAGCATCAATTCCAAAAGTAGCTGCAGAGATTATTTTCGAAAACATACAATCTCTATTTTACTTTCAATTGAAATCTAGTGAAAAAAGTAATACAATGAAAATGTAATGGTAATTTATTACACTTATTTTTTTAAAACGATAAATAAAAGGCCCTCGTTAAATGAGGGCCCTCAAAAAGGCAAAAGGGGAGGTCTAATTAACACTTTTTATTTATTAAGTTTTTTTGTTTTGAACAGTTTATTGAAGTCTTTAAAATTTCTCGACATAAATGCTATACTTAGCAATGCAAAAAATAAAGATGGATATTTCAACTCCTCTTGAGTAAATGCTGTGTAAATAAAGATTATTAATCCTAGGACTCCAATTACTTGACGGATCATTACATTACTACTTGGGATTACAAAACTTAGTACGAAAAAGATCACGACCATACTAATCATCAATACTGTCATGATTCCTCCATTATGCTTTTATTTATAATGTAATTTAATTACAGATGTCATCTATGGTAGGGCCACAACAATATGTGCATAGGCAGAGATAAGAGCATGGCCAATACCAGAGAGGCCCGCATAATGTGCATAAGGATAAACATGCCCCATACTGAATCCAGTGACAATTATCACCAGATTCTTCCATAGTCTTTCTTAATCGATTCTTATTAATTGTAGTATTAATTCTTGCATAATGATTAAAGTTATCAAAAAATTTTTCAATATCGCAAGTTCTACAATTGTTCTTTTCTTTTGCATTTATTAGATTAATAATTTCTGGGACTTTATTTTTAATTGAAGAAGTGAGCTTTTTCAATTCAATATTCATAGCTTCTAATTCATCATTAGAATAATTTAAAAGGTTCTTAATTTTTAATTCGTCCTTTTCAAGATAAGCCTTTTTTAATGCTAGAATATCGACGCTATTTTTTATGACTTTTTCCATTATAGAATTTCTAATATTAAGAAGAGCTTCAATTTCACCAATACATAATGACTTTATTCTTTCGTTGGCAATTAAATAAGATATTTTTGCAATTGGTGAAGATTGATTCTGAGACGGCTGTGATGGTAACTTAGTATTATCTTGACAAGTCAGAAAAAGGACACAACTTAATGATAGAAATAGTAACACGATAATTAAAGCTATTTTTTTCATAATACCCCCAAAAAAAATAATTATTGATAGACCTACTTTCCCCTTTTTCCCCTAAGTAATATAAATATAAATATATCAATATTCACTAATCTTAATATTAGTATTATTGAGTTTATTTATTAAGGAATGTAAAAATATAATAGCCGCTGAGTGCTATTATACATTAATTGCAAAATGACTTAACGGAAGTGGCTTATTTATACTTGTCGATATCAAGTATATACTAGCTTGCAGAATAGATACAAAATTGCAGAAATACTACTAATTATAAAATCTCTTCAATACATTATTTAAACTTTCTTAGGAATTCTATACGATCCTTTAATTGTTCAACAGGCACTAATAATTTATCCTTTCCATAAATTGCATCATCCCTATTTGTAAAAACAAGTTCATAATCCTTGCTCATAACAATTGCTTCTTCCGGGCATACCTCTTCGCAGAATCCGCAGAAAATACATCTAAGCATATTTATTTCAAATTTTTCCGGATATCTCTCTTTTTCGAGTTCTGTTTCAGCCGCCTGTACTTCGATTGCAAGAGCCGGACAAACTCTGGAACACAATCCGCATGCGACACATCTTTCAACACCGTTCTTTTCCTGAACAAGCACTGGTCTTCCTCGATATGACGCAGGCGGTTCAAATTTTACTTCGGGATATTCCATTGTTACTTTCGGGCGGATCATATTCTTAAACGTAAGGATCATACCTTTAAGAATCTCTACAACATAAATTCTTTCAAAAAAGCCGAGATCTTTTTTTCTTTTTTTCTCTACCATAGCTTTCCTTAGAATTTCCCTTTTACAGATTAAAAATCATAATTATTGCAGCGACCCAAATAATGTTAACCAGCGAAAGCGGAAACATAACCTTCCACCCTATATTCATCAGCTGATCGTAACGGAATCTCGGTATTGTCCACCTTACCCACAGAAAAACAAAAAGGATAAAAATTACTTTAAAGATGAACGCACCCACCTGTAATATCACGGTTAATGTTTGATTAATTCCGAGCTGATCAATATAAGGGATCTGCCAACCTCCTAAATAGAGAGTAACGATCATACAGCTGGCAATTATCATGTTAGCATATTCAGCAAGAAAGAAACCGGCAAATTTGAATGAAGAATACTCAGTATGATAACCACCGACCAGTTCAGGTTCTGCTTCCGGCAGATCGAACGGGAGACGATTCGTTTCCGCAAAAGCCGACACAACAAATGTGATAAATCCAATTGGTTGTAAGACCGCATTCCACATCCATCCATATTGGGCATTTACTATATCAACAGGGCGCAGAGATTCCGAAAACAACAGCACTCCCGCAATCGAAAAGCCCATAGAGACTTCGTAAGAGATCATCTGAGCCGAGGATCTTATTCCTCCGAGTAGTGAATACTTGCTGCCGGAAGACCATCCTGCGAATGTGATTCCGTAAACACCGAGAGAAGTTAACGCGAGCACATATAGTACGCCGATATTTACATCCGCAACAACAAGTTTAATCTCGTATCCAAATATATTGACTGAGGGTCCGAACGGAATAACAGCATATGTAGCAAATGCAACAAAAAGGGCGATGAAGGGGGCTAAGGTATGAAGAGGCTTATTCGCAGCATCCGGAACAATATCCTCTTTAACAAGCAATTTAAATACATCTGCAAAAGGTTGAAGCAATCCTCTATAGCCAACACGATTAGGACCCATTCTGTTCTGAACCCACGCACTTACTTTTCTTTCGAAATAGACTAGATATGCGACTGTTAGAAACATCACTGCAACAACAAAAAGAATTTTGATAAGCGATATTACAATAATTTCAAAGACTGTCATCTTATTTCCCTGTTAAACAGAAAATGTCGCTTTGGTTTGAAGTCTAATTCCAAGTTCACCAATCAAATCATAATCAAGATTGTTAAACTCACTAACTGACCTGGCAATATCCGAGAAGACCTCTTCAGCCATATCATATTTTACTTTATTCCCGATCTGAGAATAAACCATAGAAAGAATTTTCCAACTAGGTTTCACATCATATTTACGTCCCTGCATCCAGCGGTCGAACTTTGTACCGAATTTATCCCATCTGCTCATATTCATACCATCAAGAGCCCTATCCCCTTCTGCGGTTGTAACTGCCGGCCGAATCCGCTGCAGGCGTCCCTGAAAGTTTACAAAAGTACCATGCTTTTCTGCATAAGTTGATACACCGAATAAAATGTGGGCTCTTACCGCGGTCTCATTAAAATTCGAACTATGTACAATCACCAATTCTAGATTTTCGAGAGCCTGTTTCCATTCATCACCTATTGAAATAAGATCTTCTTCAATGACATAAAGTGCTTTAATCCTGCCTTCTTTAATTCCTTTTAAAATTCCATCAATTCCAAATCCATTCTGACCGGGTTTTACACCGATCAGGCGGGCACCGAGATAATTTGGAGTTTTGTCCTCACGGATTAATATATCGTCCCGATCCCCTGGTATAATGTGATTAATCAAATCGATATTAGAGATACCGAGTGATTTAGCCAATTTAACCAGTAGGAAATTATCCTCGCAGGTAGCAAAGGGTGAACCGATAAATGCAATTTCACTATGCTTAAATTTTTTCAGTTGGCCGACCATATATTTAACCGCATGCTGCAATTCAGATTTTACCAATTCTCCATTCTCTCTGACGAATACGCCATCAATTCTATTTTCAGCATTAACAAATTTGAAAGTATTCAGTCTTCCGCTGTCGCACATCCAGTAACTATTTACATCTTCATTATGTCTTGGAGTAAGCCGGAGAATCTCGTTATTACGGACCCATATTTCAGTATTGCACCCACGCGAGCAGCCGATACAAACAGAACCGGTATTCGACATTTCCCATACACGCGATTTAAATCTGAAATCCTGATTAGTTAAAGCGCCAACGGGACAAATATCCGTTGTATTAAGAGTATAAGGATTATCGAAAGATTCACCGGGGAAGGTCGAGATAGTGACTCTATCGCCACGTTTCACGAATGTGAGCTGATTAGATTTAGCAATCTCATCCGAAAACCGGATACATCTAGAACATGAGATACATCGATCGCCGTCGAACTTGATAAACGGACCGAGCTGAACACGTTTTTCCTTTCTCTCTTTAATTTCTTCGAACCGGCTTTCACCTTTTCCATGGGAATAAGCATATTCCTGAAGTTTGCACTCACCTGCTTCATCGCAGATGGGACAATCGAGAGGGTGATTAATAAGAATAAATTCCATAACCGCATTACGTGCTTCAAGAGTTTTTTCTGAATTTGTATGAACGGTCATGCCTTCAGCTGCAAGCGTAGAACAGGCTATAACGAGCTTCGGCATTTTCTCAACTTCAACCAGACAAACGCGGCAGTTTCCGGAAACAGACAGTTTTGGATGCCAGCAGAAATGTGGAATATCTATACCCGCAGATCTTGCGGCTTCAATAATCGTCTGACCCTGCTTAAATTCGATTTGATTATTATTTATTGTAATAAATGGCATTAAAATTCCTTCTTTTATGCGACTCGTTGAAGGAGTAAATTTTTCGGAGATAAAATTACTCTTGTCATTGTTCCATTTTCAAAAATTTCATTGGAAAGATCCCTGATTTCTTCTGCCGAAACCGCATTAATTTTGCGAATCGTCTCTTCAACACTTTTCACTTTGTTAAAATAGATTACTGACTGGGCAATTCTCAGCATTCTATTGGTAGTGCTTTCCAGACTCATAAGCATATTTCCAATTAAATATTCTTTTGCACGACTAAGCTCAGTATCGCTTACTTTCCTGCTTTTAATTTTATTAAATTCTTCCAGAATAAGTTTTTGAGCTTTATAGACTGACTTTTCGTTCGTTGAAAGATATACACCGAAAGTCGAAATATCATAGAACGAATTTAGAAATGAATTAACCTGGTAGGCAATTCCATTCTCCTCTCTTATTTTCTGGAAAAGCCGCGAGCTGCTCCCTTCGCCGAGTATATGAGAAAGTAGATTAACGCCGATCCGTTTTTTATCCTTTGTTCCGTAAGTGGTTTTTCCGATAATGTAATGGACCTGCTGAGTATCTTTCTCAACAAAAAGATCGGAACAGGGATTCAGTTTTACATCTCTAATTTCCGGACGGGATGATTGGGATTTATGCTCAACATACTTATTAACAAAAGAAAGAAGTTTGCTGTGGTTAATATTTCCGGATGCGACAATAAAAAGATTTTCGAGAGTGTAATTTTCATTCACATACTTTTTAAGATCCTTCTGTTTGAAAGATCTGAGATTTTTTTCGGTTCCAATTATAGGCATAGCAAGCGAATTTCCGTTAAACACATTATTCTCGAATTTGTCGAATATCAACTCGTCAGGCGAATCCTCTATATCATACAATTCATCAATTACGACTCCGGATTCCCTTACAATTTCTTTAGGACTAAAAACAGAGTTCTGGATCATATCAGCAAGAACTTCGAAAGTCTGTTCAATATGCTCAATAAGACCCCGGCCGTAAAAACAGGTATGTTCTTTTGAGGTAAAAGCATTCAGGTAACCGCCGAGTGATTCGATATCCTCAGCAATTTTTCTGGCACTCCTTTTACGGGTTCCTTTAAAAAACATATGTTCGAGGAAATGACTAATACCGTTATTATTAAAATTCTCATCACGGGAACCGACATTAAACCAGAATCCTAGAGAGAAGGATTTTACATGAGTAATTTTTTCAGAAATGACGGTTATACCGTTTGGCAGATGTGTAATTTTTATATTGTTCAAAGAGAATTTCTTCGCAATTTGTCTACTAAATTAATGGGCAAATATAGAGAATGGTTGACCGGTTTTCAAATCAGGAGGACTTAATAGGAAGTCCCCCATTTTTTAAGATTATTTTATTTACGCGGCAACCTTTCGAGGTAGGAACTTGTGCTAAGAACAGCAAAGCTATCTATATTATTCAGTTCTTTTAACGAATTGCAATTCAGATAACTCATTGCGCTTCTAAGACCGTCCGAGATACCGTTGATAACATTTTTTACAGCTCCCTTATATGGGACAAGAGTTTCCTCCCCTTCAATAAATTCATTTTTCATTTTAACACCGAAGGATGCAGAACCTCTGTATTTCTTCCACAACTGGTCATTATATTTTATCACCTCACCCGGAGTCTCCTTAGTACCGGCCAGCATTCTTCCGAGCATAACAACATCTGCTCCGCAAGCAAGAGCTTTTGCAACATCTCCGGGGCTCTTAATTCCCCCGTCAGCAATAAGTACTATATCGAGTTTCTGTTCAAGTTTTGTAAAATAAACATCGAGCAGGGATGATACCTGTCCAATTCCGATTCCCGTCTGAACAGATGTTGTACAAACGCTTCCGCCTCCGATACCTATTCTTACGGCATCAGCACCGGCATCTACAAGCTGTTTAAGTGTAGATCCGTGCGCAATATTTCCGACAATTACTTTAGAGTTATACCTGGATTTAATTTCTTCACATTTCCTTAATACGAATGCATTATTTGCGTTAGCAGTATCAATACAGATAATTATTCCCCTTTCAGCCAGGGGTGCAATAATTGAGTCCTCTGCAGTAAGGCTAATTGAGACAGCTTTAATACCCTCAATCAAATTACCGCTGCCGACCAGTTCCGAAAGAGAAGAATTAAAACGGTTGAGTATCCCAATGCATCCAAGATTAGATAGTTCTTTTGCCATCTCAATTCCAGTTACAGTATCCATCGGGCTGGAAATAACAGGCACAGAAACTTCAACACCTGCAACGGTTGTCCGTGTGTTTATTTCGTTCCTTGTTTTAACCTGGGATATCTCTAGCGGGATAAGACTTATATCGTCGTAAGTAAGTGAAAGAGAATACTGATTCAATTCTTTTTTAGAATAGATTTTCATTGATCTGTCCGGTATTATTTTATTTTTTTTTATAAACAGCTAACCGTGCAAACATACAAAAATATCGATACAGTTTTAAGTGAGTCCAAATTTTTCTAATTTTCGCCAACTTTTTCATAACCGGGAATAATATGACTTCAACAGAAAACAAAACGTCAGGCAAACAGACATGGAGATTTCCAAAGGATTTCTGGCTCGCAAATTTAATGGAGTTGTTTGAACGCGCTGCTTATTACGGATTTTTTATTGTGCTGACTTTATACCTTACCGACATAGTCGGGTTCAACGACAAAGAGACCGGAATTGTAGCCGGTATTTTCTTTGCAGGATTGTATTTTCTTCCTCCATTTGTAGGCGCGATAAGCGATAAGATAGGATTTAAGAACGGACTTATTCTGGCCTTTTCACTTTTAACAATCGGATATTTTCTTTTAGGCGTCTGGCATTCCAAAATGCTTGTCATTCTTTTCTTAATCATCTCGATGATCGGCGGTTCATTTATTAAACCGTTAATAACCGGGACAGTGGCAAAGACAACCAACGAAGACAACCGCGCACGGGGATATGCTCTTTTCTATTGGGTTGTCAATATCGGTTCATTCAGCGGAAAAACTTTCGTTCCTTTTATAAGACAGGGTTTAGGATTAGAATATGTCAATTTCTTTTCTGCGGCAATGTCTTTTATTGCGCTTCTATTTGCGATCTTTTTTTTCAAGCAGGTTGATACCGGGCATAAGAGTAAAACTATTAATGATGTATTGACTTCTCTAAAGAAGATCTTCTCAACGCCAAGGCTAATTATATTAATACTGATTGTAACCGGATTCTGGATAATTCAGCATCAGCTATATGCAACAATGCCTAAATATGTAATACGACTGTTGGGTGACGATGCACGTCCGGAATGGCTCGCAAATGTTAATCCGCTTGTAGTTGTATTGTTTGTAGTACTGATTACACAGTTAATGAAGAATAAAAAAGCGGTAACATCAATGCTGGTTGGAATGCTTCTGATGCCTTTCTCAGCTCTGGCGATGGCCGGAAGCCAAACACTCGAAGGTATAACCGGGGATGCAGTTTCAATATTCGGATGGTTTGCCCTTCACCCGCTAACAGTGATGATGATACTGGGAATTGGGATTCAGGGACTGGCGGAGTGTTTTATTTCGCCTAGGTTTCTAGAATATTTTTCACTGCAAGCACCAAAAGGTGAAGAAGGTGTTTATCTGGGATTCAGCCACCTTCATTCTTTTTTCTCGGCGCTAACCGGTTTTATTATGTCGGGATTTCTGCTTGATAATTACTGTCCCGATCCCAAGACATTACCCGCAGGGTTAACCGAAATAGAGCGTGCGGCCTACTACCAGGATGCACACCTGATCTGGTATTATTTCCTTGCGATCGGATTGGTTGCCGCAATCGCTTTGTTCATTTATAAAATTGTTACTGAACGAATTGATAAGAAAAAGCAGGCAGCCTGATCAATCTAGTTTAATTAATTCCGGACGGGAATCAATCATTACAATTTTGCGGTGAAAAGGTAATGAATGGTTCCCGTTTTTATTTGCACAGATTATTCTCAGATTTTTTTCCTGATCGTTTAAATTGCCTGCATCAATTCTCAGCAGCCGGTTTTTCTCGTCATAATCGAATTTTATTTCATTCCTGTCCAGATAAACAAAGATGGACCTCGGATTAATACCCGTAGAATCTTTAAGCAGAAAAAGGAGCTGAGACCCGCTCTCATAATTTACAGAACTGTCCGGCAAAAATTCGATTGAAGGAATACCGGCCCGAAAATACTTTGCAATACCTCTAAAAATTCCCCACGCCTGAATTCTGTTAAATGTTTCATCATTCAGTCTGAGCTCTTCCAGACGGTTAGTGTGGAATGCGCATTCAACAAGAACTGATGGTATCTTAGTCCTTCGCAGAACAGAAAACCCTTCACCCGGATAGATCAGATAATCCGAATAGGTTCCGTCGAATGATCCGAGTCCGCCAGGATTTCTCATAACGTAAGAGAGATCCCTCTGGATGTAGCGGGCGAGATCCCGCTCGCACGGTTCATATTCGTAATCGGTCTCCTTAGCGTGATAATACGTTGAAGTGTAATTGGTCCAGTCGTCCTCCCATTTTGCGGGAGCGTTATGATGAATACTGATGAAGAGATCGGCACCGCTTGAATCGGCCAATTCAGAACGGCGGGCGAGCTGAACGGTTTCGTCCTTATCACGCGATAAGAATACTTGAACACCTGCAGAATTAAGATAATCCTTCAGAAAAAGTGCTACACTTAGATTTACATCTGCTTCAACAACATCGCCCGAACGGCTTTTATTTCTTCTGTCTTCGCCACCGTGTCCGGGATCCAGAAAAATCTTTTTCCCGTACAGGTACTTTGAGTAATCCGATATGGTTTTTGTTCTAACAGTTTCATCCTTCCAGTCGGGAGGGATTTCATATAACGGCAGATTTATCGTTGTGCATTTAACAAACAGAACCAAAGACAATAGAATAAAAGCAATATTTATTTTTTTCATTAATGATCCGTGAATTACCATTCCTGATTAACTCCCGAGGCAATTAATTTAACACACTTATTCTCTTCTAAGGAGAAGTGGCATTTTCCGCAATGATCCAGATTGGGTTTATAATATTTATCCTGAATGTTATTAATTGAACTTACAAGGCCGTTCCGGTATTTCATTAGGTCGTTTCTATCAATTCTTTTAATCACTGTCTGATCCGGATATTTCAGGAAAACCAGCTGAAGATCGAAATATTTCTGTTCTGTAAAAAATTTAGAGAGAATGTAAGCATAGAAATTCAATTGCTGATAATAATCTGCGGCCCGGTTTTCTATCATTTCTTTATCAATATCATCGGTTTTATAATCAATTATCAACAATCTCTCTTTTTCAATAATCAGACGGTCAACAATTCCGTAGAGGAAGTTATCCCCTTCTTCAGCATAGATTTCGAATTCATTTCTGAAATCGGTAAAGTTCAGAATTTCCTTAAATATCCTTGAGTCAAAAAATCTATTCAAAGTATCTGAAACAGACTTTCTAAGTTTAAGGATCTGTTCGGGATTGTTAATCGATTCCGATGCCATATATTTTCCCAATACAACATCGATATTGGCTCTCTCAACGTTTTCACTCAACAGGGAATGGATAATTCTACCTTTAATTTCCGCATATTGTTTTAATTCTTCATCCTCTTTTGAATTAAATTCGTATTCATTCGCAGAGTATTTTTTTAACATATTATAAACAGTCGGATAGCCGAGTTCATACGTCAATTCATACTTAACGGGGCACTGTGTAAACATAGATATTTTTGTTGCCGAAATAATCTCTTTCTTTGGCCTATCCGAGATTTTCTGCAGCAATATTTTCTTTCCGGTGTTTTCAGTCTCACCGGTTTTTAGAGGCGGCAGTTCTTTAAATTCAGAAGCGAGCCCTATTTCTGTTGATATAGTATTTTTTTGAAAGTTGAAGCTCTCATTTTTCTTGATCATAAATAGAACATCACCTGACAACAGCAGCTGCCGGTTCTCAAAATTAATATTCAATCCCGCCCTGAACATTTCAAGAAATGAACCGCCGGATGGGTTTTTATTCAAGGTCGAAGAGATGAAAAGATAATTCATGGCACGGGTAACCGCGACATATAAAAGCCGTTTTATCTCAGCGTTGTTTTTCTGCTGATGGATATAATTGTAGAGTGAGACAACCGCAGGAGTAACGGCGCCGGCGAAATAATTTCCGTCCAAAAAAACTTTAACCGGGAAACCGAATTCCTTATCGATACCCATTGAGCGCGACCTGATCAAATTCTCTTTAGCTGAATCGTTGCAACCGTAAAGGAAAACCGCTTTATATTCGAGGCCTTTGGACTGATGAATAGTAAGGAGCTTAACTGTTTCTGAATCTTTAGCTATCTGGGCCTGACCCTCATCCTGCATCGAATCAATTGCGTCCCGGAGATAAAGTGTAAAGTCGTACAAATTTTTAAAACTCTTACTATGAAAATCTCTGGCGATAGAAATCAGTTTATTAAGGTTTGCCAGCTCCTGAGTAGAATTCCTTTTAGAACTTACAACTGACCAGTAACCCCGGTCGGATAGAATTCTCCGGATAAGTATAAAGATTTCGGAAGAGACTGAGAGGGCCAGGTGACTGTTGAGACTTATTACAGAGTTTTTAGATTGAACATCTTTCACAGAAAATGATTTCAATTTTTCAAAAAGATTCTTTCCGTCCATCAAGGAGATTTCGAACAGTTTAGGATCCGAAAAGTTATAGAAAGGTGATCTTAAGATCCCGAGAAGTGCGGCATCATCATCAGGATTAACAAGAAAAGTGAGATAATTATAAAGATCCGAGATCGATTGTTTCTGGTAAAATCCCTTCCCGCCGAGGACGGTATAAGGGATATTCTTTCTTACAAATACTTCTTCGAGGTCCTGGAACATCGATCTTTTGCGGCAGAGTATTCCGATTTCATTCAGCTTAACGATTCCCGATGAAACAATTTCCAGAATCTTGGATGCAACCAGTTCTGCTTCAGTAAACGAATCCGGCTCGCGGGCAATTAAGAAATTGACTTCACCCTTTTCAATTTCTTCCTTAGCATAAATTAAATCATTATAACCGACCTCATTAAGGAGCGGATCGGCTCCGCTGAAGAGCTGGCTGAATAATTTATTAGTAAAGAGAACCAGTTCAGGAGTCATTCTGAAACTGTGAGGCAGAAGCAGAAGTCTTCCATTTTCGTCAAGCCCCGCAATATCGTCCTTCGTTTTATTGAAGACAGCCAGATCGGCATCCCGGAACATATAGATACTCTGTTTCTCATCTCCAACGACAAACAAATTTCCATGCTTAAGATTATCAAGAATCGGCATAAATATTCTGTATTGTATGTCATTAGTATCCTGGTATTCATCAATCATAATAAACTTATACCGAATTCGGAGGTATTCCTTAACATCCTCCCTGTCTATAATCTTCCGAGTAAGCAGAAGAATATCTTCAAAATCGAGATATCCTTTTTCAGATTTTTTATCGCTGTAGAGTTTCAATACATAATCAAAAACTTTCAGGTAGTTCCTTCCGAAGTTATAATATTCGAGAAGAGCTTTATCACTGTAATCCGAATTAAGAATCTGGCTGAGCCGACCGAACAATAATTCGACCTCGTCAATTTCAAAGTTGAATTGCTCCCTGTTTTTGGAAAGATATCCCCTGTTCTTAATTTCAAGTTTCTGAGTCAAAATAAGATTCTGTAATTTCTTAAGACCATCGAACAACACATTTCTACTGTCCGTATTAACGAGCGTTTTCAAAATTGAAAGAACATCGAGGGCAATTTGATTTTCGGGTTTCAGCTTAAGTGCATGCGAGTTTATTGCTGATATAGATTTGAGTGCTTTTTGAACAGATGCACGGAAAAAATGATCGTAGTAACGGTCGAACAAACTATTAAGCATTGAAACAAAGTCTTCCGCAGGCTTATCATATAAGGCTCTGGCATTCTGCTCAATAATTTTCCTCTGTTCAATTCCATGCTGTATGTTTTCGATCAGTGATAATTTAGAACCGAAAAACCGGATAAGATATTTCAGTGCTTCGCTGCAATAGGGATTATTGATCAGCTGATTCAGGGATTCATCGATAGAAAGTAGGATCAGTTCATCGGAGGTTGATTGATCCACAGGAATAAAGTTGGCATCTATACCGGCTTCGGGAGAGAATTCCTTCAGGATGCCAATGCAGAAAGAATGGATTGTTGAAATATTTGCGGATACTAATTGCCTCCTGGCGTTTTCAAGTTTACTCAGTTCTTTAAGATCACTTGTTTCTTTAATGCGTTCTTCAATTTCGCCAGCGATCTTTTTATTCAGCTCACCTGCAGCTTTATCAGTAAAAGTAATAGCGACAATATTCTCGACCTCAACATTCTCCTGAAGCAGTATTTCAACAAAACGTTTAGAAAGAACAAACGTCTTGCCGGAGCCGGCATTAGCCGTTAGAATAATGTTCGAACTAAAATCGAGAGCATCTTTTTGAAATGGAGTTATAGATTTCTTCATTCACTTACCGGAAGAGTAATTAAGAAAGTAGTCCCGCTAACAGAAGTATCTTCAACTTCTATTGTGCCGCCAATGCTGTCAATAAATTTTTTTGTAAGAGAGAGCCCGAGACCCATACCCTGCGATTTTGTCGTAAAATTTTCCTCAAATATCCGGTCCAGGATTTTAGTGTCTATCCCGGTTCCGTTATCAACGACCCTTATTTGGCATGATGCTGAATCTGCCGAAATACGGATAAAGACATTAGAAGCCCCGGCCTGAATTGAATTTCTGACTAAATTAATAATTGCTCGGCTCAAGTGATCAGAATCCGCATTAATAATTATAGAATCGATTTGAGAGTTTAATGTAATCGGATATTTTTCATCGGAAAAGAGATTCAGAGTTTCTCTTATCAACGCGACAAGTTCAACTTTTTCGATATTTAATTTCGGCATTCTTGCAAAATTGGAGAATTCGGAGGCAATATTTTTAAGAGTCTCAATCTGGTTAATAAACGTTATTGTAACCTTATTAAAGATTTCATCAAACCTGGGGGATTTATCCCTGTAGGCGGCAATCAGCTGCTGAACAGAAAGTTTCATGGGTGTTAAGGGATTTTTAATTTCGTGGGCCACCTGTCTGGCCATTTCCTTCCATGCGGTTTCACGTTCAAGCTGGGCGAGTTCGATCTGACTCTTTTTTAATTTTCTAATCATCATGTTAAAACCTTCCGCCAGCTCACCTATTTCACCAGTGCTCTTTTCTTTGATTTCTATATTTAAGTCGCCGCTTCCTATAGACCTGGTAGCGTGGGTCAAGCGCCTAATAGGTGAAGAGATCTGACCGGCAAGAATAGTGCTCAGCGAAATTAGAAGGATAAGTGCAACTGCAAGTATACCGAAAAGGAAGAGATCAAGCTCCACATTCGAAAGAGGCAGATTCATTCTGTTCATTAAAGTACTTACGTTAATAATAAGAGGATTATCCTGATTACCAGCACTCATATATACTGAATAATATTTTTCTCCATTTGAGCTTTCTTTCAAAAAGATCTTACTGCTTTCCTGAATACTAAAATTCCGGAATGCTGCCGGATTGAGAACCGGATTGATAAGGCCGGTTTCATAGAAAACTTTACCGGATGAGTAAACCAGTTTTTCGTTGATATAACAGTTAAAATCAACATTGAGATCAGCATTTGCTTTTTCGAATATTGCCTGGGCATTTACGGTTGATGATGATAAGTACTGATTAAGATATGAACTAATTTTAAGAGCATCTTCCGAAAGTTTATTATTAATCAATTCTTCGTTTTTATTTTCATTTATGTTACGCAGATAAGCAGTTATCGCAATTAACGGAACAACTGAAACAAGAATAAAAGCGAAGGTAAGCTTAGTCCTGTAGCTTGAAAGGTACGCTTTCCATTTTTTCAGATGACCGGCCGAATAAATAAGGAAAAGAGTAAGAATAATTACGGAGTGGACAAAAAATACTTTGAAAAAATTTGAGAGATTCCATGCAAATCTTTTCTGTTCCAGAGCAACAGCAACAATTTCATTTTCTCTTTCACCGGGTTTAAGAATAAAGAGAAGGTGTGCTTCGCCATTTATATCGAGATTAATCCACGCTTCGTTGTTCTCAGTTAACCGGGGATCGGTGATCTTCTGCAATTCAGCCGAGCTTAGAGATACATTGCCGATTGTCTTAACAACAAATCCTTCTTCGAAGAAAATTATTTTAAGGTTTTCAAATTCAGTCGCAGATGCCATACCGGTCCGGGAAACAGAGAGGAATTCCGGCAGGATATCAATGCGGGGAGAATATTTATCGTACAACACACTAACTGCAAGGAATCCATTGAAACCGGATTGACTATTTAACCGGACAATGCCGGTAAGGACCTGTTGCGATCCGTATAAATTTTTATCGCGGAATATTTTCGGACCCGGCCCGGATTGATCCAGGTAGTTATCAATTCCCGTATTTATTATACGGTCGGAATTACTGAATTGCCCCAAAAGAATTCTATCGGAATTGTACAACGAAACAGCGGAGGGAATACTCTCTCTGAACAGAAGGCTCTTGTTCCAGATTTCGAAAGCCAACGATGAATAATTATCTGCAGCGTTGAACGGAATACCTTCAGCCGCTGAAAGTGAAAGAGTCTGATAAAGAATAAATTCATAAATTCCCTCATTTCTACCGGCGATCTCGTACGCGGTAGTTTTTAATGACTCCCTTTCGATTTCAGAATTGAAATAGACGAACAGACTGACAGTAATTACCGAGGAGGCGAATCCGTAATATATGTAATGAATAATTTTATGACGTTTAACAAAGGAAGCATAAGCCAGCAGAAATAAAAGTGTAACGGATAAAATTCGAATGAAAGGTGTTCCCTGAGGCTGCTTCTGGAAAAAATCGAATAACCAGCCGAGAAACTGCAGCAGGATGAAGAATAGTATTATTTTAAATAAGTGTAAGTTTTTATTTCCACCGGAAAAAGTTACAAAGAGGAATTTAAGAATCATAACAGCCAGGAGAACACCGCAAAAACCAAGCAGCAGAATGTTGAGATCCATCAGCAGTATACCCGGGGAAGGTATTAAAGCAAACTCCTTGAAATATCTAATCGCTGAATCGAAAACGACACTTCTGATTGAAGCACCAATACTGCGTAGCAAAATGAAAAACAGAAAAATAACCGGAAGGGAAAGGAAATAATATTTCAACCGGTTCTCGGGTCCATTCTCACTTTTTTCAAGGTATTCGGTCGAGTATTTGAAAGCATATAGGACAATTATTGTCAATAACAATATTGTGATAAAAAAATCGAGAGGAGATCTCACAATTCCAAATGCAAATACTGACGAGAAGTTTGATGGGTCCGTTATTTCATTATGGAGATAATTTGAAGGTATTCCAGGAATAAAAAGCATTATTCTTAATACAGTCAGATATGAAGCAATTAAAAGAAATTTGTAAATACGCTTATTAAAATTCCGGAATAAATTAATTCCCATCCATCCGATTGTAATGATTATGAGTAATAATAGAACAGACTGAATTACCTTAAACAATTCATCAAGATCACGCAGGGATAAATCGAGTGTCGGTTTTTCAAAAGTAACAACTCCGATCTTATTATTATAATTATTCAAAAAGAAGAATGAGTGATTCCGCCCGTCTCTGGACAGGTCTGCATTCCGGTCATATTCGATAATAATTGATGTTGAGAGGATTTTAGAAAGTATTCCGGAAAAGCTGACCTCCGAAAATGCGGATCCGGTCAATTGATAATGCCTTTCAATTTCCTCCCCGACCGTAATATAGAAGATCTTATTGCCGGCATAGAGCGTATCGACCTGAAAAACATAAGTAGAAAGATTTTTTCTTTTTAAAAAGATCTGACCGGGGCTGTTAATATTACCGGCAATCTCATTATCATCAAATATAAGAGTGTTATTCCATCCTAATATTTTAAAATTCTGATCGTTAACCTGAATAGTGAGTTGATTTAATTTTTCTTCCGAAATCAAACCGAGAAGAAGTGATGCATCATCGCCATTAATTACATTTCGCAGATCGGCCTTTAACTTCCCGGTTGTCTTTATGATATTATTCATCTTATCGTTAAATAAACCGAGTATTCTGTTTTCGTTATTGATCACGCGAAGAATAAGATCCTGTTCCCATCCTTTAACAATATTATTTCTTATGACAGGTTCAAGAAGGCCCGAAATAATAAAAGCGAGCGATAGAATGAGAAAGAAAAGAAACTTTTTATTCGACAGCAATTTTGATGCTCTCATCAACTTTAATTAATTGTGATTTGAGAAATGCGCCACTGATCATCTATCAACTGAAGTGTAATAAATACTGTTGCGCTGCCTCTGATTCCGTTGTTGTTAAATTTAAGAGTACCGGCGGCAAACGGATTATTCGTCTCTGCAACAATATTGGTAAAATTAAATGAATACGGTTTGTTGATGCTCAGATAATCTTTAATAACATAATACGACTGGTTGGCACTAAAATATCCGCTGGGCCCTTTTGAGAGACTAAGGTAATTTCTCGGACTGAAGTAACCTGAGAATTTATCGACTGAACCGCTGCTCAATCCTTCCTCAATTTTGATGAGGAGTCTGTTCACCTCCCTGTTACGGGATTCCTGTGCCTCTATTCCAGAAGTTAATACGGCAATAGAAACAAGAATGATCAGTATGATGGATCTGAGTCTCATAATTAGTAATTGTAGAGTTTTATAATTATCCTCTGTCAAAATATATTAAAAGAAATAAAAAAGCATACCATTGCTGGTATGCTTCCAAAAGAACTTTTGCAGACACCAATCACCTTACCGGTTCTTTTTCAGAATGGTATGATTGCTTCTTCCGTTTGAGAAAGTGGTTCTCTTCAATTCCCTGTTTCCTTCAACAAGCTGAAAAGCCCAATCGAAAACCATCCGGTCGTTTGAAATACTTCTGACCCTTACTTTAGCAAAGTGGTTATCCCATGTCCATATTACATAAGTATGACCAACCCGAGCTTCAACATATTTCACATTTTCGTTCGGCAGCATCGGTACCCAACCGGAAGATGGAGCATAGCTAATATCCCAGATATCCCCGGTTAAACCCATATCCTGAATATCAGTATCATCCCAAACATTTAGATAATATGTACCGTTGTAATTTTCGAAGAAGAAATCGGCATCATCGGAATTATAAGCAACAACCAGGTATTTGCTGAAATCGTAACCGGAATTATTTGGAGAACGGTTGTAATCGAATAGGGCCTGATTAAATCCTTCAGGACGCGGAGTATCGTAAATAACTTCGTAACTCAGGTCGCTTTCATTGTTATTGTAATCGTAAGCTGTTACCGCATAGTAATAAGTGGTACCGTTCTTGGCTCCGTAGTCGATGTAGGAAGTATTATAAGTGCTTCCGAGCAGAGTATATTTACCATCATATGAATATGCATAATAAACATTATACCCGGCTACATCACCCTCGGGATTCTCATCCCAGAAAAGATCAACTCTTTCGTCTCCGGTGACAGTATAAATTCCTTCAGGGGGTGACGGGGGTACATCATCATAGAAATAGTCCCCGAATTCATCACATCCTGTGAATAAAGTTGCTGCTGCAAAGATGAGTATCGCTAAGAATAATTTTACTGGTTTCATTTTCCCCTCCTTGGTTATTTTTATCTAAAGTAATTCAAGAGGAATGCCAGAAAATTCTCTTGAATAAAGGGGAAAAGTGGGAATCCGGATAATTCTGTGTACTTTTTATTATACAGAAGTGATTAGAATATTTGAAAATCAGATCTCTATAAAGCCGCCTTCGACAAACATTTTTCTTTTATTGATTACTGCCAGAGACTTCCCTGTAAGCAATCTTTTATCGAAAGGAGAATTCCTGGATTTGGATTTGAATTTGGAGATATCGACTGTCCAGATCAGATCCCTGTCGAAAAGAGTAAGTTCTGCCGTCTCTCCTTCTTTAATTAAAGGAAGCGGGATATTCAGAATCTTTCTTGGATTGATAGAAAGTTTTTCGACCAGTTGAGATAACGTTAAATGTTTTTTATGAACGAGCTCGCTTAGAGCGAGGCCAAGAGTTGTTTCCAGACCCAATATACCGTTCGGAGCATAAATAAATTCCATCTCCTTTTCTTCAATTGAGTGGGGTGCATGGTCGCTTGCGATACAATCGATAGTACCGTCTTTCAGGCCTTTAATAACAGCATCAACATCAGCGCGTGTTCTAAGCGGCGGACTCATTTTATAATTTGTATCGAAAGTTTTTACGTTGTCGTCTGTAAGGGAGAAATGATGAGGAGTGACTTCTGCAGTAACCCGAATCCCTTTTTTCTTCGCCTGACGGACCAGTTCAACGGCTCCCTTTGTACTGATATGAGCAATATGGATTTTAGCTCCGGTAAATTCGGCCATCATAATATCACGAGCAACAACTAGATCCTCGGCAACATTTGGAATTGCCGGAAGTCCGAGAGTAGTGCTGATAAGGCCCTCGTTCATTGCACCGTCAGCCATCGATTCATCCTCGCAATGTTCAATGACAGGAGTATTGAACATTTTAGTATACTCCATTACGCTTCTGAGGACTGCGGCAGTTTTGATCAGAGTTCCGTCGTCTGAAAAAGCGACAGCGCCGGATTCAACCAGTTCGAACATTGGAGAGAGGGCTTCCCCTTTCCTGCCGAGAGTAGCGGCAGCGACCGGGAAAACATCGACCAGGTGGTTTTTCGATTTCTCTTTTATAAATCTAACAATCTCGGCAGAATCAATATCGGGATTTGTATTAGGCATGCAGGCAACTCCTGTAAATCCTCCGGCAGCGGCAGCATTGCTGCCCGTTTCAACTGTCTCTTCATCCTCACGTCCAGGTTCACGCAGATGAACGTGCATATCAAAGAATCCCGGGGCACAGATTTTACCATCGAATTCAAAAACTCTTGAGGATTTAAAATCTTCTTCTTTAAGTCCGCCGATTTTTTTAATAATCCCATTTTCAATAAGGAGATCATTTTTCTGATCAAGATCCTGAGCAGGATTTAACAATTGAACCTGTTTAAGTATGATTTTCATTTTTCACCCAAAATATTAATGCATGGTACCTAGCAGATAAAGAACTGCCATGCGGATTGCAACTCCGTTTGTTACCTGATCCAGAATAACCTGGTAAGGTCCGTCGGCAACTTCCGACGAGATTTCAACACCCCGGTTTATCGGTCCGGGATGCAGAATCAAAATATCTTTATTCAATTTTTCTATCCGTTCGGTTGTAATACCGAAATACTGATGATACTCTCTAAGCGACGGTATTCTAATACCGGCATTTCTCTCGAGCTGAATTCTGAGAACATTCAAAACATCGTTACCGGAAATCGCTTCATCTATACTATGAGTCACTTTAATCCCGAGAGATTCAATTCCATATGGAATCATTGTAGAAGGACCGCAAACAGATACTTCAGCTCCCATCGTTTTCAGTCCATAGATATTGGATAGAGCAACACGGCTATGAGCGACATCCCCTACAATGCAAACTTTCAATCCTTCTAGCCTTCCGAGACGTTCTCTTATAGAATACATATCGAGTAATCCCTGTGTCGGGTGTTCATGGAGTCCGTCACCGGCATTAATGATGTTCGCTTTGGAAATTCTTGTAAGATATTGAGGAACGCCGGCCGACTGGTGCCGAACAACGATCATATCAACCTTCATAGCTTCAATATTCCGGACGGTATCTTTAAAGGTTTCCCCTTTTTTAGTACTGCTTGTAGAAGTAGAAAAGTTGATTGTATCGGCTGAAAGTCTCTTCTGGGCTAGTTCAAATGAAATCCGTGTTCTGGTTGAATTTTCGTAGAAGAGGTTTACAATTGTTTTTCCCTGAAGGGTCGGTACTTTTTTAATAGGGCGTTCAAGAACTTCTCTAAAGGTAGTAGCAGTATCCAGAATCATCTGGATATCCTCCCCCGGAACGCCATTCAAACCTAATAAATGCCTGCTGGATAGACTCATAAAAACTCTCTCAATTTTACTTTGGTGCATTAACTAAATAGACTGCATCCTCTCCGTCAATTTCTTTAAGACGTACTCTCACTTCTTCGTTAATAGAAGTTGGTATATTCTTTCCGACGAAATCGGCTTTAATCGGTAATTCTCTATGACCTCTGTCTACAAGTACACAGAGCTGAATAGTATTCGGTCTTCCAAGGTCCATAACCGCATCAAGGGCGGCTCTAACAGTTCGTCCGGTATAAAGGACATCATCAATAAGAATGATGTCTTTTTCATTAACATCGAAAGTAATATTGGTAACAGAGATTTCAGGTTGCTTTAGCCGGGTACGGAAGTCGTCCCGGTAAAGAGTAACATCGAGGACTCCAAAGCTCGGTTCAAACTTTTCAATTTCTGCAACTTTCGATTTTATTCTTTCGGCGAGGAATTCGCCTCTGGTCCTCATACCAATTAAGACAATATTTCTAGAGCCCTTATTTCTTTCAAGGATTTCGTGTGACAGGCGTGTAACGGTTCTATTCAATCCCTCTTCATCGATTATTTTAGCTTTAATATCCATATCGGGTACTCCGGGCTGATAAAAAAAATCCCCGTTGGCTTACGCCTTCGAGGTTCTCATTTTTGTAAAAATAGTAATATGATTCATTCCTTTTTATCTCTCCGGATAACATTAAAGGACAAAAATTTTCATTGTCAAATTAGATTAATCGCTGATAAAAGTAAATAGTCAATTAATAAAAAAGCCACCCTAAAGGGTGGCTTGATTTTAAAACTTATTGAATTTTAAATTCAATTCTTCTGTTCATCGCCCTGCCGTCGGCAGTCTTATTATCCGCAACCGGATTAGACTCACCGTAGCCAACTGCTCTTAAACGACTTGCCGCAATGCCTTTGGATTGAAGATAGGCCTTCACGGCATCGGCTCTCATCTGGGAAAGTTTCATATTGTAAGATTCTGAACCGATGTTATCTGTATATCCCTGAATTTCAACTCTCACATCAGATTGCGATAATAAAGTTTTGGCAGCATCATAGAGAATCGGGTAGGATTCAGGTGAAATCTTAGCACTGTTGAAATCGAAGTTGACACCAACAAGCACCCATTTACCGGACGTAACAACAGGTTTTTCAACAACAACCTCTTTAACTACTTCCTGAGGGATATGACGCTTAATCATCTCTTCGATTCGGTCGTAGTCAACCGGATCAGGCACCTGCTGTGATAATCCGCTGTAGAGCTGACAATATTTGGAAGGTTCCCCTTTGTCGAAATACCAGAGGAAACCAAGATTTGCCGAGAGATAAGAATCTCTTCCGTTAACTTCTCCGGCACCCACGGCTCCTTCGAGTTCTGAATTTAGAAAAAGATTATATCCGAATTCCGTAATCAATTCCCAGTCGGATCCGATTTCCCATTCAATACCGATACCGCTGTTCAGCTGACCGGCGACTGCATTATCATCCAGTGATAAGGTTAATTTGTTATCAAGCATTCTATAAGAGACACCAGCGCCGCCAAAAATATAAGGGGAGACCGATGCGCACGGTGCAAGGTAAAATAGGAGATCAAGGTTTCCTCCGATTAAATCGGTAGTACTTGATTGAACTGTTGCAGTAGGATCCACCCATTCACTTCCCATATGAGAATAACCGCCGCTTAATCTAAGGCCAACATGTTCGGAAAAATTTCTCTGGATGGAAAGGAATCCGCCGTAATTGGCATTTAATACAGTAGTATTAATGCTAAGAAAGCGCGGATACTTGAAACCGAATCCGAATCCCCAGCTATCCCTGGCTAATTGTGCCTGAAGAGAATCAGTAATGAATAACGCAGCCAGTAACAGGAAAATAAAACATGATTTTTTCATATCTGCCTCCTTTAGGAGAGGACTAATTAAAAAACGTTTTTGATTTTTTATCTTGCAATAAAAATTCTATTTTTGCAATTGTCATTTCGGGGTGTAGCGCAGCCCGGTTAGCGCGCTTCGTTCGGGACGAAGAGGTCGGGAGTTCGAATCTCCCCACCCCGACAATCACATGAACCTCTTTACAACTTATATTTTGTTCAGCCAATCAAAGAACAAGTATTATGTCGGTCATACCAATGATTTTTCCAGAAGAATAATCGAACACAATTCCGGTCAGAACAAATCTACTAAATTTGGAGCTCCCTGGATACTTGTTTTTTCCAAAGAATTTTTCTCCAACTCCGAAGCAATCCGCCTTGAAACAAAAATCAAGAAGAGAGGCATTGGCAGATTCCTTTCCGATCAACATTCAACCGGTTAGCGCGTGGCGCCTTCGGCGCCAAGGTCGGGAGTTCGAATCTCCCCACCCCGACAATTGTTCCAATTCAAAAAACAAAGGGAGTTTAACAAATAAACTCCCCTCTTAAAAATCTGATTATCCTCCCTGATCGTGTTTAACCCAGACCCAGCCTGATCTTGCCGCATCTATAGTAACTGACTGTTCGATTATCTGAACTGTTGCAGAATAATTATTCGGCGCTGTTCCTCCGGAAGCAGTTGATGTGGTTGTAACTGATGTTCTTACAACATACCATCTGTAAGTCCAGTCGCCAGCTTCATTAGGGCTAGCAGGATTATACTGAACTCCATTCCTGAGATATTCACTCGGCAATGCAGGGAAATTAAATTGAAGAGTCTTAGTAGTTGTTCCTAAATTCTTATTTCTTGTTGCTAAGTTTACAACGTCCGTAATCCACTGATTGCTAACTGTTCCGGTCACTGTTACAGAACTTGTGCTTGTCTGGCTGTATGATTTGGAGGTTGTACCGGTTGATAATGTAACTGTTTCAATATCCTGAGTTGAAGGTGTACCTGTCGTAGTATTAAGAACAATATCATCAGCAGTGGCATAAGTTGAAAAGCTCGATAGTGAAGCTGTAACATTTGTACCCGACCCATCGACAGTTGCAGTTATTCCGGTGTTTGTCCAGGTATTATTAGTTTCATTCAGTTTAAGTAATGTGAATGTCTTACCAGCTGCCTGCTTGTTTGGTAGCGGCATTGAGACCTGCACGGGAACTGCAAACTGCGTTCCCGATGGTCCGAAAACGGCTGCAGTCTGTATAGCCTGATTTGGAGCTGGGGGTAACGGAACAGATGCAGCAGGAACGGCCGCAACAGTTAGTGTTATATTCTGCGGGACAGCATTGGGCGGGACAGTAACAGTTAAAGGTGTAGTTGAAACTGTCTGTGTACTTGTTGTGGTTGCAGTTCCGCCAGTTGCCGGTGTAACCGGAGCAGACGCTACAACAAGTTTTTTTAAGAGAATATCATCAACCAGAGCGGTATTAACGGTTTTTTTAATTTCCGCCGTTTTACTTCCGAATCCATAACCGTCTTTAGAGGCGCTTACAATCAATGTATTTTCAGTAATAGTGGTAACATTATAGGAATATTTTCCGCTATTATCCGTCAATAAAGTCGTAACCAGTGAATTATCAGCTTTGGTGATTCTAATTGTCGCACCCACAATCGGCGAAAGATTAGAAGCATCCTTTACACTAGCAGCAAGAATAATTGGCTGAGCCGGCGGCGGCGGCGTATTAGGTCTCGGTAGTTCCGGACCAACACGTGAACTTTCGCATCCGGCAAGAAAAAGGAAAAAGAAAACCAGAATGACTGAACCGAATACGCTTAACCAATGTATCTTTTTCTTATTCATGATACACTCCTATATATAATAGAATTTTAATTTAATCTCTTACCTAAATAATTCTTAATAAATCCTGGATTCAGTTTTTCAATGAAACCGGAGAGACTGAATCCGGTATCATATTTTAAACCAATCTGATCAGCAATTTTAACTCTATAAGAATAATCTAAGTATTCAGTAGTTCGAATTCTGAAGAAACCGGGGTTCCAGTATTTCGAAGGGAACAAAGGAATAGATAAACTAAACCCTCCATTAGAAATACCCTCAAGAGAACGCATTGCAAAAAAGCCCACCTGAATTTCACCAAAATCTCTGTAAATGTCAAAGCGAATTGTATTATCAAATAATAAAAATTTGCCGGCTGTCACAGCCAGGGATAAATCGTATTCCCTTATCCTGTAATCTATCCCCAACGAACCGGTCCACTGATACAAATCCGAGTAATACAATTTTTTCCCTGCAAAGAAAGCGTAACCAGTATATCCCAGATTCAATCCCAAAGATAAATCACCATTGAGAAAGAATGTTCTGGTCTCAAGATCGAAACCGTACCTGTTTAAAGTGAAATAACCGATCGAACCCGAAATAAAAGTCGAATTCCCCAATCGAGCAGTCTGATTGAGAACAATCCTGCTCGCTCTAATTGAATCTTCTGAAGGTGTAAAATCATTATGAATCGGGAATGTAACTTCGAATAGTCCTGTCATCCCTTTCCACAATCCGAATTCGATATGCGGAGCAAAATTTAACTGGTAAAGGACAGGATTTGAAAAAACTCCGAATTGAAATCTGTAAGTCGGCTTGAGTACAATATCAAAACGCAGGTTTGACGAATTCTGATAGCCGGACTTTGCAGCTTTGGACCATGAATCAAAATGATTATCAAGATCAATCTGAATTAATTCCGAAAATTCGGTATTACTGATTTCTCCTTTATTCCAACTTAGAAGATCTTTTGCAGAGACAGAAATTTGAGTTACCGGAACATTCTTGTTTTTAATTAGAAGATTGATTTTTTGGTACTGTCCGATTTCCGGTGAAATTAATTTCAGGACCCGAACAAGCGCATCAATTTCGAAACGATAGACCCTGTTTTCAAATTCAATGAACAGTTCCGATTCTGTATCCCTGACAGATACATTCTCTAATCCCTCACCGGATATATTTCCGGCGATCTGCAGATCACTTTGAGAAAGAACATGCGAATAAACAACAATCATTATCAGAATAAAATACTTAACTTTTCTTACCATCCCTCTGAAAATATAATTAGCAAACTTTGAGCTTTACACATATTAATCTTCTGAAAAGGAGTTGAGCAGCAGAAATTCAGATTCAATAAAATTCATTTATAATATAAACTTTACATTTTAGAATATCAAAGGTTACTTTTAATTGTTTGTTATTACTATTTTTATGTCGTAAAAAGTCCAATTTTTTAAAAAAGGAATTCCATGGCATCAAATCATTCATTCGACATAGTTTCAGAGATTGATTTTCAGGAGGTAGACAACGCCATCAATCAAACGATTAAAGAGGTTCAGCAACGTTACGATCTTAAAGATTCCAAAACGGAGCTGCTACTTAACAAGAAAGACAAACAGCTTTCGATCAATACGAAGGACGAGTATTCCCGTAAACAATCGGTAGATATATTACAGACAAAATTTATTAAGCGCGGAATTTCGATAAAGGCTTTAAAGTACTCAGAGCCCGAACCGGCGGCCGGAGGTAGAATTAAACAAGTAATAGATCTTCAATCGGGCATATCCAAAGAGAATGCAAAACTGATCACAAAAATGATTAAAGAAAGCAAACTGAAAGTAAACGCCCAGATACAGGACGAACAGATAAGGGTAACCGCATCAAAAATTGATGACCTTCAGGCAATTATTAAACTAGTAAAAGAAGCGGATCTCGATTTCCCGGTCCAGTTTACGAATTATAAATAGCGAAAAACCTCCGATCTTTAAAATAAAAAAGCCCGCTTTTGAAGCGGGCTTTTTCTTTTCAACAGAATATTAGTTGAACATATATCTGATTGAGAACTGAATTCTGTAAACGTCACCGATACCGGCATTATCCTGATAAGAAGTAGTCATCAGTTTATCTCCGATATTTCTCAGTCTGTAGAGTGCTTTACCTGCAGCATCAGCACCGCGGGAGATGAGAGGTGATGTAGAAACAAAGCTCTTGCTAACACCCCAGTTTTTGTTCAGGAAGTTGCCAACGTTGAGGATGTCCGCTCTGAACTGAAGAGCATTTCTCTTACCGAATAATTCAGTGAAGACTTCCTGAGTAACTGCGAAGTCGACACGTGTAACCATCGGGAGGAATACAGCATTGCGTTCAGCGTATTTGCCTCTGTTTTCGTTTAAGTATTCGTCCTGTTTAATGAATTTATCCCATGCTTCTGCCTGCTGAGCGGCTGTAAAGGTAACAGATTTACCGGAGACAGTGGCTGAATAAGTTTCGAAATTCATTTCTGTTTTATTGCGATGGATGTAGATAAGGTCGTTGCTTGTTCCGCCGTCGCCATTAAGATCGCCGCTGAATACGTAGCTTGCATTTCCACCGGTATATGAATCGAGAATGAGTGAGAATGTTGTTGCGCCGAAGTTGAAATACTCTGCACGGTAGGATAAAGCAGCAAAGAATCTGTGACCCGGTGAGTTAGCAGAATAACCAACGCCAGGATTGTTAGGATTGCCAGCATGCTGATTGTTATTCCAGGAACCGAAAGCAATTGATCCTGGATCAACTGTATTCTTGGAAACGCCGTAACGGTAAGCAGCTTTTGCAAACCATCCGTTAGCAAACGGTTTTTCGAGTGAGAATGCGATATCATATGAATATCCGACATCCTGATTCTTCAGTACGATTGCGTTTGCAACCTGGTTGCCTGTAGCATTGTTGATTCTATTGGTTGTCCATCTCGGACGTGTATCAACAAAACCTTTGAATGCCGACTGAGGAGTCGGGAGATTAGCATTAATATAGTAAACGCCGTTTACATCCCTGCTGTAAATCAGTTCAGCTGTACCAACTAAACCGAACGGTAATTTCTGGTCGACTGCAAAGTTAGTTCTCCAGATCTGAGGGAATTTGAAATCAGGATCTGTTAAAGCGAGTTCATAACTTGTAGCAGGCGCGCCTGTAACGTTTGCCGGTTTATATTTATTCGGATCCGGATTGAACGGTCTGTTCTTTGTATTATCAATTGCTTCAAATCCTGTTAAAACGCCTGTATTACCGATCTGGTTTGAAATCCAGACATAAGCCGGTCTTGCAGTGAAGACACCGGTACCGCCACGCAACTGTGTGGAACGGTCGCCGTAAACATCCCAGTTGAAACCGATTCTTGGTGAGAAGAGGATGTTCGCGTCAGGAAGTTTTGCGGTTTCGTACTGAACAGGGTTACCGTTTTCATCCTGGAATACGAGTGCGTCAGCATTTGCATTCTGGAATCCGGTTTCGCCAAAGAACGGAACGTCGAGTCTTAAACCGATTGTGAATTTAAGATCTTTAGTTGCCTGCCATTCATCCTGAATGTAAGCACCGGCATACAGTACTTCAAGAGGCTGAACCGGTTTTTCCATTCCAGGAATATTTGCCCATCTTAACTGGAAACGACGCAGTGTAATAGGTGAAGTGGTTCTGTTTGGATTTGCTAAATAGTCGTTAGCGTCTGTATAGAAATCATTAAGTGAGCTGTACACATAAACGCTCTGTGAACCCGGGAAGAATACGTTTTCAGACTCATAGCTTTCAGCACTGATACCGAAAGTAAGTGTATGATCTCCGGCATAATAAGTTAAATTATTCTGTAACTGAATACTGGAATAACGAAGTTCGTTATTAGGAGTGAAAGGTTCGAAACCGAATGAAGTATAGGTTGAACCTGCATTAAGAATATCCACGAACGGGAAGAAAGTACCTCTAGAATCGCGGCTTTCATCGCTGTAGTTATATCCAACAATCAAATTGTTTGTCAGGTTCTTACTGAGAACTGAGTTCCACTCGCCGATTATCGAACGGATATTTTCCATAATCATATAGTTGGAATTACGGAAGTTCAATGCCTGAGTACTGGTTCTTCTGTTACCAAATCCTAATGAAGATGAATTTGAGAGAAGTACATCAGTATCGGAATCGAGATGGGTATAACGCAAGCTGAATTTGTTGTTTTCATTCAGGTTGTAATCCAATTTAAAAATGAATCTTAACGAAGGAGTTTCGTGGTCGTATCCTTCGTACGGTCCTGTATCATACCCGAATTTAGAGCTGAGGAAACTGCTTAAAGCATCCATATCAGATTTCAGAACTCTAGTAACGTTACCGCCGACAGTCTGGCCGCCGGTATTTGCAAGAAATGTTGTACCAGGTTCAGTAAGAGCATCGGATTCAAAATTAGCAAAGAAGAAGAGTTTGTTTTTAATGATAGGACCGCTTACAGTTCCGCCGAAGAGATTGTAGCTGAATGTACCCGGGTTAACAGTAAGTAATTTAGCTTCGGTACCAACAAGACTTTCATCTCTGAATGTGTAATAAAGAGCGCCTCTGTATTCGTTATCACCGCTCTTTGTTACAGTATTGATACCAGCACCGACGAAGTTACCCTGACGGACGTCGAAAGGCGCGATGTTAACCTGAACCTGTTCGATAGCATCAATTGAAATCGGGGAAACACCGGTTCTATCACCGGGCTGACCGGCAAGACCGAATGAGTTATTGAAATAGGAACCGTCGATTGTAATATTGTTGAGACGGTTATCCTGACCGGAGAAAGAACTTCCGGCTGCCTGCGGAGTTAATCTTGTAAAATCTCCGATCCTTCTGGAGATAGTAGGAAGAACCTGAATAGCATCTTTAGAAATAGATGTTGAAGCACCGGTTCTTTCGGAGCTGAAGATAGCATCGCGCTGGCCGGTGACGGTGACTTCACCCAATCCAACCGATACATCTCTCATTGTAAAATCCAAGTCTGTGGTAATACCAAGTGAAAGGTAGATATTCTCCCTTACCTGGTTTTCAAAACCGACAAATGAAACAGTTACTTTGTAGGGTCCGCCTACTCTTAAACCCATGATATTAAACCTTCCGTTATCACGGGAACTTGTTCCATATTGCGTACCTGATGGTTCATGTACAGCTATAATATTTGCACCGGGGAGTGCATTACCATTCTGGTCAACAATCAAACCGCCGATTGCAGACGTGGTAACGCCCTGAGCAAATATAGACTGATAGCTAAACAAAACAACCAAAAGAGCAACAAAAGAAAACAATTGTTTAATTCGACTCATACACTACTCCTCTTAGGTTAATAAGTTTATTAGTTAAAAAATATTTGTGATTCGATAGGAAATTTTTGAAGAAAACAAAATTTTTAGGCATATCGTAATTTGTGGTCATATCCGATCTTGTATTAAAAATTCTTTTTACTCACCCAAAGCGCCAAATGGGAAGGTGTACGTTTTTTTGCACTTAGAAAATAGGAAAATCTATCCAATGTCAAAAGGATTTTTAAAGATTTTATGATTTTTTAATATTGGCTTTTGTCCCGTTTTTTTTATAATGAAAAACGATTCTATTTAATTATCAGTTAGTCGAATTTATTCAATCAACTTCCATTATATTTGTACGGATAAAAAACGGTAAAAGAAATGAAAAAGGCCCTCAAAACAGTATTTACATTAATTTTATTATTCCTGATCAGTAATTCGACGGCAGCATCCGAAAAACCGTATGTAATTTTAATTTCATTCGACGGATTCAGGTGGGATTATCTTTACAGAGGATTATCCCCAAACCTCGAAATGATACGTAATAACGGAGTATCCGCACTTTCTTTAAGACCAGCATTCCCTTCTAAGACATTTCCGAACCATCAATCGATAATTACAGGCATGTATATCGAAAACCACGGGATAATCGCAAATACATTCAGAGATCCTTTTAACAACACTATCTATAGAATGGGAGATACAAATGCCGTCCGCGACAGCCGATGGTACCTTGGCGAAGCTTTCTGGGAGACAGCCGAAAGAAACGGTATTACAACCGCGAGCTATTTCTGGCCCGGCTCGGAGATGACGTTAGAACACCGCAGGCCCACTTACTACCACCATTACGAACATGCCCGTCCATATGAAAAGCGTGTTGATGGCGTAGTAGAGTGGCTTAAGCTTCCAGTAAATGATCGCCCTTATTTCATTACACTCTATTTTGACGATACCGACACTCAGGGGCACAGGCACGGAACAGATTCTGATGAAGTTAATAACGCGATTAAAAGACTCGACGGAATGATCGGACTCCTGTTTGATAAACTGACCGATATTAACATGAGAGACAGCGTAAATATTATAATTGTATCCGACCATGGTATGACGGACATTTCGAAGGAACGGACAATCAACATAGAAAAGATTCTTGAAGGTATGAATTGCAAATTTTTTGACAACGGTCCGTTTATGACAGTAGATGTAACGAAAGATAATATTGAGGAAGTTTATCAGCTGCTTAAGAAAAACGAGAACCGTTACAAAGTTTATAAAAAGAAAGAGATGCCGGAATATTTTCATTACAAGAATCACCCGTTCATTGGTGAACTGCTACTGATTGCAGACATGGGTTGGGCAGTAATTACAAACAGACAATCGGATTACAGTTCACTCGGCAATCACGGTTACGACAATAATCATACAGATATGCACGGAATATTTTTAGCAATCGGACCGGACTTTAAAAGCGGTTACCGTACAGGTACAATCTGGAATATAGACATCTATCCCCTCCTCTGCAGAATTTTTAATATAGCCCCGCGTTCAAATATTGACGGTAAAGCGGAGAGAATAGAATTTATTCTTAAATAAAATTATAACTAATAAGTGCAAGGAGCAGTTTATCGATATTAATGTGATCAACAACTCGTTGTTAAAAATTAATTACGAAAAATTCAGTCTGCCTAACGGACTTGAAGTAATTTTATATCCTGATCCGTCCTCACCTATTGTTTCAATAAACATATGGTACCGAGTCGGGTCGGCGAATGAGAAACCGGGAAAGACCGGATTTGCACACCTATTCGAGCATATGATGTTCCAGGGTTCTCAGAATGTTCCTAAGGAAGGACACTTCAAATATATCCAGGAAGCCGGCGGAACTTTGAACGGATCTACTTCTATAGACAGAACCAACTATTATGAATCGGTACCGGCAAACTATTTAGAGCTGCTGTTATGGCTTGAGTCGGACAGAATGGGATTTCTGCTTCCGGCACTTACACAGGATAAGCTCGATAACCAGAAAGATGTTGTGATGAATGAACGGAGGCAGCGTTACGAAAATCAGCCGTACGGACAAGCATGGGAAATACTTTTTTCGAACCTTTTTACGAATGATCATCCTTATTCATGGCCTACGATCGGATGGATGGACGACATCGCAAAATTCGAACTTAATGATGTAAGGAATTTTTTCAGTACTTACTACGCTCCGAATAATGCTTCGCTCGTACTCGGCGGTAATTTCGATATTAATACCTCGGTAAAATTAATCGGGAAATATTTCGGCGAAATTCAGCGGAGCAATTCAATTCCGTCTATTAATTCTCCCGGGCAGAAATTAAAAGAGACCAATAGAATAATTCACAAAGATAGCGTTCAGCTTCCACGTTTATACATGGCATGGCATTCGGACAAAGCATTCGGCCCAGACGATGCCGCACTCGATATTCTCGCGGACATATTAAGCTCAACAAAGAATTCCCGGCTTCAAAAAAACCTTTTATACGATAATCAGATTGCCCTGGATGTTTCTTCATTTCAATATTCGGCGAGGTTAGCCGGATCTTTTATTATAGTATCTACCGCAAAACCGGGAGTGGAAATAGAGAAGATTAAAGCTGAGATACTGAAAGAAATCGACTTCCTGATTTCAAATGGAATAAGCGATGAAGAACTGCTGCGGGCAAAGAACAGCTACAAATCCGCTTTCATATATTCTCTTCAGAAACTGGACACTATAGTAGACCATATTAATCATTACAACTACTTCCTGAATGAACCGGATTCATTTATATTCGATCTCAACAGGTATGAAAAAGTAACTGCACGGGATGTGATTAATGCCGCGGAAAAAATCTTAAATAAACCTTACACAGAACTGAACATAATTCCCAAACAGAAAGAGCAATGATAAAAAGAGAGACAGCACCGTTACCTTCGGCTTTAGTTCCATTTGAGATTCCGGAGATAAAATTAATAAAAGCAACCGGGGGTTTGGAAGTTTATTATGTACAAAAAGAGAAACTCCCGATTATACAGGCGATATTCATTTCCTCCGCCGGCAGCATATACGATCCAGAAGGTAAAAACGGGCTTGCTTTTCTAACCTCATTATTAATTGACGAAGGGGCAGCCGAGTACGACGCCCTGCAGCTTAACAATGAGCTCGAAAAACTCGGGACAATAACCGGAATATCGATCAGTCACGACGCATTTACATTTTCGATTCTATCACTGAAAGAGCATTTCGAAAGATCATTTGAGCTCATTTCAAAAATAATTCTCGAACCGCGTTTCGAAGAGAATGATTTCAACCGTGAAAAGAAAAAAACACTCGATAAAATATTACAGCTCAAAGATGAGCCATCATACATAGCAAACTCAGCTTTCGAAAAGAGAATTTTCGCGGGGACAAATTATTCAAATCCTGAAATCGGTTTCGAAGAATCCGTTAAATCTATTGCAAACGGAGAGATTAAAGACTTTTACAGAAATGAATTCCTCCGCTCTGATCTTAAAATTATTTTAACCGGAAATATTACCGGAGATGAAATTCTCAATCTTATCAACAGGTATCTATCCGCCTGGAATTTTGACAATCAACTGAGGCGCCAGAAATTATTTTCTCCTGCTGTTTTACCGGGGCTCTATATAGTCGACAAAAAAGAATCGGCGCAGAGTGAGATAAGGGTGGGTAATTTGATTAAGAACAGGAATTCGGAGGATTATCACGCCGCGCGATTAATGAACACCATATTAGGAGGTCAATTTTCGAGCAGGATTAATCTTAATTTAAGGGAAAAACGCGGATATACTTACGGAGCCGGTTCCGCATTAAACTACAACAAGGAATCGGGATACTTTGAAATATCCACTGCAGTTAACATCGATAATTCCGCCGATGCAGTAGTAGAAATCCTGAACGAGATGAAATTAATAAGAGAGAATATTACACAAGCTGAAATTGAATTTGCCAGGTCGTACCTGATAAAGCAATTCCCTTCCAGGTTCGAGACATACACACAGATTGCACGGAACATTTCACCCCTAATCTTACACAACCTTCCAATCGACTATTACCATCATTATCAATCGATGATTGAGAATGTAAAAGAGGAAGAGATATTAAAGGCAGCAAAGGAATATGTGCTGCCTGAGAAATCCGTAATACTTATAACGGGCGATAAAGAAAAGATAGTACGGCAGCTTGGAAGTAAACTGGATATGGAACCTTCCGAACTTGATATTTACGGGAATCCTGTTTAATCTGGTCAAGGGATTTAATCTTCAACAAGGCAAATTTTATTTTACTCCTTTTCAAATTCAACCAGCGAAAGAGGAACTATTCTATGCCCCTTCTTTTTGAACAATTCAAGTTCAGACTGAATCTTTAAATAGTTTTCGAAGGTGATCAGGAAGTTCTTCTGTCTGCTTCCGGATCCATCCATACAGTGGAATTTAAATTTAGAGACAATTTCATTCTCTCCTTCCGCGTCGAGTAATATGAACTCCGAAAGCGGTATCAGTTCTCTGTTTCTTTTTTTGAATTCATCCCTAACATAATTATAGCTGATTGAATTATGCAGCCGGCTCCCCTGATCAATTACAAAGTAGGAGGCGTCTGAAAAATCTTTAATAATATTATTGATTGAATTCTTAAGCAGCACCTTATTATCCCTTCCCGCAATTCTGTATTTATCCTCATCAATTTCGTCGTTGAGAAGAACTGTATATTCTTTCGAGAAATTCTTAAGTGTATCGGCCATTTTTGCTGTTGAAGTTCCGGGTATTAATGTCAGTGAAAATTTGTAAGGGAATGAAAGGAACCGGTTGAAATCGGTTTGACTAAGATCTGCGGCATCTCTAAAAATAAACGTAATATTATTTCTGTCGCGAATTATCTGCGGGTCGGGAATAAGGGTTGCCATCAGTTTCAATTTTTCATTTGTATAGATTCTTATTTCCGTATTTCCGAATATCTTCTTCTCCTCGGAAGCAAAGCCGGTAATATCATTTTCTATTCTACGGTGAACATCCCGGATTATAAGGGGAATCGGCAGATCCGACGGAAGCATGACCGTAAATCTCTTTGTTAAAGAATCCTCGTCGGCAACTTTAATATTTTTTGAAGAAATCCATTTCGATTCGATTCCGTACTGGTCGAGTACATCAACAAAGACCGAATCGATCTGACGGATCGTTAATTCGTGAAATACTCCGTCTTCGGGTAGAGGGGATTTAGAGAAAATTTCGATTATAACATTAACAATCATTAAGAATATTGTGAATGCCAGGAGATATTTTAAAAATTTTTTCTTGAGAGACATCAGATTATTCAATTATCCTTCGGGAATTCCGATCTTCATCCAATTAGGCGACAAAGGGAAAGCCTATTCAATTAATATGATAAGTTTTGTTTCTATTTTTTCTTGAATCCGGGTTTCCTTTTTTCAAGGAAGGCAGAAGTTCCTTCTTTAAAATCCTCTGTAGCGCAGCATTTACCGAAGAGCTCAGCTTCCAGTTTCAATCCTTCAGCTTCCGAAAATTCATTTGTACCGACAATTGCCTGAAGCGATAGACCGACAGCGATCTGACCTTTAGACGAGATTTTTTCTGCCAGTTCAACAGTTTTAGAGATCAATTGATCGGCAGGATAGACTTTATTAACCAATCCGATACGCAAAGCTTCCTCGGCTCCGATTATGTCGCCTGTAAGAATCAACTCAGCAGCCAATCCTGTATTAACAAGTCTTGCGAGTCTCTGAGTTCCACCGTAACCAGGAATAATACCAAGGTTTACTTCGGGCTGACCGAATTTAGCTTTATCGGAAGCGATTCTGATATGACACGCGAGGGCAAGTTCGCATCCGCCGCCGAGGGCAAATCCGTTTATAGCAGCGATAACAGGTTTATTCAGTTTTTCAATGCGTGTGAAGATCTCCTGGCCGAACAGAGCAAATTTAGTTCCGGCCGATTCATTTAATTTATTCAGTTCAGAGATATCGGCGCCGGCTACAAATGCTTTCTCCCCGGCTCCGGTAAGAACGGCTACATCAATTTCGTCATTACCTGCAATCTCTTCAAAACACGATTTTAATTCGAGTAGTGTATCGTGGTTCAGGGCATTTAATTTATCGGGACGGTTGATTGTGACAAAGGCGATTTTATTTTTTACTTCAAATAATAGATTCTGATAATTCATAAAAACCTCTTAAAAAGTTACAAAGATTGGAATAGTGACACGAAGGTTAAAGGAGATGTATTCATTATTATTCAGGTAGTTATAATATGTAATAACATCTAACAGGAACATTGAAAAGCCGGCTCCTATATGGAAGCCGAATTTTCCGACCTCCTCAACATAGTTCGATTTACCTCTATCAAGTTTGAACTGGTGGGATTTTTCGAAGTAAGCGAATTTCAGTCCGGCATCCACCACAGGCATCAGAAGCAGAACACTTTCTATAAGGGGCGGGAAATAATAACGGATTCCCGGTGAGAGAGTAAGGACATTACTCGAAAGTGATGAGTAATCGGTCCGCTTGTAAAAATCCTGTCTGCCGGGGTAATGCTGATAGCCGACGGTTGTATATAAAAAGAATGGGATAAGAGTGTTATCGGTATAAGAAAAAGTGGCATCGAAACCGATACCGATATTCTGGCTTTCGGAAAAGTTACCCAGCGGTATCCTGGGCCCGACACCAATTCCCATAAACAGACCTTTAGCGGTGCCGAATTTTAATTCCTGCGCCGGAAGGGAAACTGATAATAATAGTGATAGAAGAAGAATCTTTTTCATAACACTGCAAAATTAAAATAACTTTGTACCAATTCCATATTTAAAAACTAATTCACCGCCGTAAGTTGCTGTAAGATAAATCAGAACAGTTCCAATCAGTCCGAGGAGTACGAAGAGATAGCGTAATTTATCAGCAAATTTTTTCTTAACTGTCAAGTAGGTTCGTGCAATAAGGAGAGCAAGAAAATACCAGAGAGTGATAGTCGAAAACAATTCGTGTTTATCAATAAGTTCATTGTATAGTGCGGCGTCGGCCTGAATCTGTTTTACCATTTCGTGCGCTTGATTTCCCGTAAGGACGGCAACGATCGAAAAAAATACGGCGAGAGCAAGGATGATAAACGCGGATTTATTGAGATATTCTTTTTTAAGTATTATTCCCGCTGTTTCAAATATGAAATAGAGAATAAAAAAAGCAATCGGAAAATGAATTACCTTAGGATGAAGTCCAGCTAAAAATTCCATTAAAAAAGCCTTTTATTTATATAGGGTGGTTTTGTTATTACTTACTCAATATTTTTTGCCACTAAGACACTAAAACACAAAATATCACAAAAAATTTTTAGTGCTACCTGGTGCTTTTGTGATTTTGTGGAAAAATATTTTTTTTAAGTGTTTATAAAATAAATCTCTTAATTCCACTTCCAATATTCACAACATTGAAATTAATAAGAAATCCTAATCTTTTGTTTGTTAATTTTAGATGACTTAATACTTGTGCTTCCCAAACTGGATTTATCAGGTCTACTGCTTTTATCTCACATATAACTTTGTCCTCAATTAAGACATCCAAACGTAATCCTTCCTGAAATTTTATATTGTCATAAACAATTGGGATATCAATTTGACGGGAATATATTAAATCTCTTTTTTCTAATTCGTAGCAAAAGCAAATTTCATAAACCTTTTCAAGTAATCCTGGTCCAAGATTTTTATGAACTGAATATGCAGAATCAACAACTTTTTTTGCAATAATTTCAATCTCATCAGAAAGAGGTTCATATTTTTTCTCTACCATTCTTATAATCCTTTATCTTTTCCGTTCAGTTGGTCAGATAATAAATTATTTTTTTGCAACTAAAACACGAAGACACAAGATCTCACAAATGTCCTTAGTGCTATTTAGTGCTTTCGTGACTTTGTGGCAATATTTTTCCTGATAAAATTTCACAAAGGAATTTATCCGCAAAGTACGCTGCCGCCATTCACATTAAGGATCTCGCCGTTAATATGGCGTGCAAGATCCGAGGCAAGAAATAAAGTTGGTCCGGCAATATCCTCTGCGGTAGCTATTCTGCCGACAGGAATACCTTTTCTCACGTTCTCTTTATACTCTTTATCAGCGAAGACTCCGTCATTCATCTCTGTATCGACCCAGCCGGGGGCAACGGAATTAACAGTTATATTAAACGGAGCGAGTTCAACCGCGAGTGATTTGGTAAAGGAGATCATTCCTCCTTTCGAAGCAGCGTAATGTGAATGGAACGCCTCCCCTCTCTGTCCTGCCGTAGAAGTTATTAAAATCATTCTCCCGAATTTATTCCGCTTCATATAATTTGAGCATGCTTTACAGAGCAGAAAAGTTGATGTAAGATTAATCCTGATCAATTCATTCCAGTGATCGAGTGACATAGAATCGAGTGCACCGTCGTTCCAGATACCGACATTATGAACCAGGACATCAATCCTTCCGAATCGTGAGGCAACATCATCCACAAATTTATTGATATCATCTTCCGATTCCATATCAACACGGTAAGCTTTAACAATTCCTTGATAATCCTTTTCAAGATTTTCGGCTTTTTGTTTTGCGTTCTTATAAGTAAAAGCAACTTTGGAGTTCGCGCCGGCGAACAGTTTAACACACGCCTCACCGATACCGCGCGATCCGCCGGTGATAATTGAAACTTTGTTTGAAAGATCGATCATATTAATACCTCACTTTAAATAGAAATAAACCTTTTGCCGGGACAGATTCCTCGGCATCGGACCGGTTTTTTTTTTCGATCAGGCTGGAAAGATAACTGTGGTCAAGTTTATTTACCGCTGCATAAAGCAGTGTACCGACAATTGTCCTTACCATTCCGTGCAGGAACCTGTCGGCTTTAATATAGAATAGAGAGAGTTCGCTTCCTTTCCGCCAGTGAATATCCAATACATTGCAGAATTTATTTTCCTGTTCATCATTCTTTCTACAGAATGAAGTGAAATCGTGTTTCCCTTTCAAGACTCCGCTCAGATTATTAAGGAGGTTGAAATCGATATTTTCCATTTGCCGGTAATTATAAGAATATTTATAGTAGAAAGGATTTTTGACATGGCTGAATATATAGATATAGCTTCTTTCTTTTGCATCAAATCTGGAATGAAAATTTTCACTTACAGTTTCAATTTTATTAACCGCGATATCGACCGGAAGAATTGAATTAAGAGAATAATGGAATTTCGGTAAATCGAGATCCTGATTCGTTCTAAAGTTTGCAACCTGACCGAGTGCATGAACACCGGCATCAGTCCTGCCGGATCCAATAAGATTCACATCTTCTTTAATAATGGTCTGAATTGCTTCAGTAATTTTCTGCTGAACAGTAAGGGCATTATGCTGAATCTGCCAGCCGGCATAATCAGAGCCGTCGTACTTAATTATAAACTTATAATTGTTCATAATAATTTTTTTCAGGATACTTTAAAACGATTGCCGGACAAATGTAGTAAAAAAAATGCACTCCATTCTAATCCTATTGTTTTTATTGATACTAAATTTTAGATTGTGAGCGTTAAGATAGTGCTTTAGACAAATCTTAAGGGGAAGAGAAGAAAGCGCTATCCAAATAGAGGGGAATTAATGCGCAACACATTAAATATTTCTAAATCCTGTTCTACTTTAATTAACCAAACAACAAACTACAACATGAGGTAACATGAAAAGACTAATACTGCCTCTTTTACTCATTTTAGTTTTGCCTACATTAATAATGGGTCAAAACACCTTTCGGGTAATGGGTAAAGTAACCGATGCTCAGGGAGAGCAATTGATCGGCGCCAACGTTTACATTAAGGTGCTAAACATAGGCGGCGCGACTGATATGGAGGGAAAATATTTATTTGAAGTTCCCAGAGACCTCGCTACGGGTCAGACTGTAGCATTAACAGTTTCATTTGTCGGTTACAAATCAACATCCGTTAATATTACCTTAACGGGTAATTCAATTTCTCAGGACTTTGTTCTTGAAGAAGACGTATTCCAGAGTGAAGCGGTTGTTGTAACAGGTATCGCATCCAAGACTTCGAAAGCTGTTGCCGAAGTTTCTGTAGGAAGAGTATCTGCAGCAGATTTACAGCAGGTAAACACATACGGCGGGCTTTCGCAATTAGTAGGCGGTAAGGTAGCCGGTGTTCAGCTTTCAGCAGCAACAGGAAACGTTGGCGGCGGATGGCGGTTCTTCGTACGCGGCGGCGGCGGATTAAACGGTGACGGTCAGCCGGTTATTTACGTTGACGGCGTTAGAATGGACAACCAGGAAGTTATCGGTTATGCAACCGGCGGCCAGGGTATAAGCACGCTTGCCAACCTCAACACGAATGACATCGACAAGATCGAATTCCTGAAAGGACCCGCAGCAGCATCTCAGTACGGCGCTAACGGTTCCAACGGTGTTGTATTAATTACAACCAAACAGGGTAAATTAATGCAGCAGGCCGGTGCAGGAATTTCAATCGATTACAGATTCAATTACGGTTACAACGAACAATCCTATAAGTACGAAAAAGAAAACTTCGAAACGGTTGAGGCAATAAACCGTCAGTTCAAAACCGGACCGATCCGCGAGCATTATTTCAATGCAGCAGGCGGAAACAACTGGATGAGATACTTTGCTTCATTTGAAAACAGGTATGAAGACGGTATTATGCCGGGCAACTCCGGGGACAGAAGCTCAGTAAGATTGAACCTAACAACATTCCCATATGAAAATCTTACTATTAAATTGAGCACCGGATATATTGAGAATATGCTCTATAGACCGAATAATGACAACATCATTTACGGTGCATTAGGAAATACAATTCTCGATCTCAGACCGTTCGGTTTCGTAAAAGAAGTTGACATTTACAAATTCAAAGACTCTCACGAGATCACGCAGTTTATCGGTTCTGTTTTCGCTACATACAACCCGATAAAGAACCTGGAAGTAAATCTCGGATTCGGCGTAGACAACAGCAGCTGGCGCCAGGTAAGATTATTCCCTTACGGAGTTAACTTCGGCGGATTGATCACCGCAGGCCAGAAGAGTATCTTCGAAAGATTCAACAAACAGTATACATACGATTTCAACGCTGCTTATACATATGAACTGTTCGACATGATCAACATCCGTTCAATTGTAGGCGGTCAGTTCTTCAACAGAATCAACAAATCGACAAACGTACTAGGCGCAAGATTCAATTCAGATCTTATTACGACTCTTGGCGCGGCAGGCGTTATTGAAGGATACGGAGAAGGATTCGGAGAAACTAAAGACGGCGGTATCTTCACAGAGCATTCATTCAGTTATCTCGATCAATACTTCCTAACACTCGGTATCAGAAAAGACTATGCAAGCTCAATCGGTAAAGAAGCTCCATCCATTACATATCCAAAAGCATCTCTTGCAGTTCGAATGGACAAATATGATTTCTTCCCAGAATTATTTGATCTTTTCAAACTGAGAGCAGCATACGGAGAGAGCGGTGTGCTTCCTGGAAACCTGGACGGTATTCCGTTGTTATGGTCTGCTGAAACAGGCGGTTACGGCGCAGGCGCAGTTATATCCGTAATCGGTAATCCAGAAATTCAGCCGGAAAGAGTTAAAGAATATGAATTCGGATTTGAAGCAGAACTTTTCACTTCATTATCTTTCGAATTCACTTATTACATTCAAAAAGCATCCAATTCCATTATCGGAAAAGTTAACGCACCATCGACCGGTTTAACAGCTTCAACACAACCGTTCAACGTGGGTGCAGTTGACGCATCAGGATTTGAATCTTTCATTCAGTATTCACCATTCAGAACACCTGATTACAGTCTGCAGTTAGGATTGATCTGGAACTATCAGACAAACGAAGTTAAGGATCTGGGCGGCGCACAGCCGATCTTCAGTGTTAACAACGTAATTAAAGAAGGTCTTCCGAAGTATGAATTCTATACATATTACTCAACGGGACCGACCTACAACGCATCAGGTGTATATACTGCTTCAGCAAGGTCAGCTACCCAGGAAGCATTGGGTAACCCGGTTCCTGATCATACAGGGTCATTCACAATCAACTTCAAGTTCTTAAGGGATTTCAATCTCTATGTATTTACTGAATGGGCATTGAATCTTAAGATCTTTAACAATACTCAGTTATTCGCAAACAGACGCGGTAACGGAACACACTACAATTATCTGACTCAGTTATTGGGTCTTCCTCCTATAGTAGCAGCCACATCGACCGGATTGCCGAGTTCGGCTCCGGCAGGAGTTACTCCTCTTACACCAGGAACAGAAGAATACAAGAGAGCTGCAGAAGAATACGCAAGTCTGGATTGGAGATATGCAGGTAACTACATTGAAGATGCCGACTACTTCATTATCCGCGAAGTAAGCTTAAGCTATGATTTTACAAATCTTCTAAGGGATTTCGATCTCACAAGTTATGTAAAAACATTTGCCGCCGGCATATCGGTTAGAAATCTTGCAAGGTTCACAAAATATTCAGGTGCAGACGTTGAATTGAACTACACCGGTTCAAGAACAATCGCAAGAGGAAATGATTTCTTAACACTGCAGAATCCAAGAACAGTCAACTTCTGGGTTAGGCTAGGATTATAAAGAGGAGAACACAAAATGAGAAAAAATAAAATCTTTCTTTTGATAATTCCGTTTTTGTTCTTGTTCATTTCTGCATGCGAGGATTATATAACCAACATTGAACCGGTTATAGACCGCGCACAGGATGAACTATTAACATCGGAATCGCAGGTTACATTCGTGGCAAACGGTGTAAAACAGAGATTCTCTACGACTGCCAGCCAGATCGCATGCTTAATGGATCTGCAGTCGGACCAGATGATCTATACCGGAAAAATAGCAACTGCAAGCTTCCCAACTTTCGAAGAGATCGATAAAGGGGAGATACTTATAGACAATGCTACCGTTGCCGGAATTTACCAGGCAGTAGGACAAATGAGGAAATACGCCGATGATTTCGTAAGACGTCTCGGAGAAATCTCTTTTACAAACACAGCAACAAAAGATGACGGATTATTTATCGGAAATCTTTACGGCGGACTCGCCAGATATTACCTGGCTGTTGCATTCGGACTAAACGCGAACGAACCCGGCGCAACAATTGACGCAGGACAGTTCATTCCCCAGACAACATTGCTGAACGATGCAATCAACATGATGAAGGAAGCATTAAAATACAATCCACTTCCGGCATCCACAGCAGCTTTACAGAAGCGTCAGGTTAATTCACTAATCGCGAAAGCATATCTGGCACTTAAGGATTATGCCAATGCAGCAACATACGCAGCGCAGGGTATGACCAAAGGCGACGCCACTTTCACAGCAGCCCACAATGATGTAAGCAACATTTATTACTGGGGATTTGCTGGCGCCGGCCGTGTTCAGATTGCTGTAAACAGCAGAATGAACGGTTACATTACGGCAGAAGCAAAAGAAGCCAACAGAGTAAAACTGGGCACCGTATTAGGTACCGACGGTATTACATACTACTGGCAGCTAAAGTATCCTGAAAAAGGAAATGCATTCCCGGTAATGTCATGGCAGGAAAACCATCTTATGTTAGCTGAATGCGCATTGAGAGGTTCCGGCTCTGCAAACGCTTTAGCATTAGTTAATGAAGTAAGAGCAAACTACCAGATTCCGGCTCTTGCTACTGTTGACATTGCAGGCGTATTAGTTGAGCGCGATAAGGAATTATTTGTTACGGGAACCCGTTTAATGGATCAGCACAGAACAGGAACATGGCACTTAACTGGAAACGTATGGCGTTATATGCCGATTCCAAGAGGTGAAAGAAACGCTAATCCAAATCTTCCGGCTAACTAATAGTTACTGAAGGCACGAATTAAAAAGAGCGGCTTACAGCCGCTCTTTTTTTTTACATCGATTTGATAAAGTTGATTTGAAAGGATTGAGGCAAATCAGGTTTATTCATTAAAGAGAAATAAACATTCCAGCTTAATTCCTGCTGAAGATTTTTATTATATGCAGATACAAGCCGGACAGCATTAATGGCACTTATTAGCCTGTTAAGAATAAGAGCACCGGCGGCAAAACGGAGATTATTAAAAGCGCTTTCGCTGGATGACCACATTTCGCGGTATTCCCTTCTCTTTTCGTTATTCTCCCACTTCCAGTAGAATTTCTGAGTATCGTATGCTTTAGCAAATTCCCTGTTAAGTTCCTGTACTTTATTATAATCCTCTACAGAAAGATATGAGCCGATATTAGCAAAGAATTCGCTCTCTTTGCCAGAGAGAATAACTCCGGCATTTGTTTCGGCGAATGATTTATAATTCTTCTCCTGCCAGTTGCCGTAGATACTGAATCCTGCGAGTGTTCCCCAGAGGAGGCCGTCAGCCACAGTAAAATAGACTCCTGTATCATAACCGCCGGCATACAACTCCCCCATACCGGGGAGCAGCAACGAATATAGAATTGCAAGACCGGGATTTTTACGCGAAGGTTGGCTCTGATCCTGGAGAGCAGATGGCTGATAATTCAATGAAGACTGACTGCTTTGAGAGTTAATTTGACTTTTCAACGATAAGATAGATTCGGTAGAATTCTGCGAAAGAATGACTGAAGTAAAAAGAATTGAGAAGAAAAAGAATTTTTTCATTTGAAGACCTGCATTTTATGAGAAAACATTTTCTAAAGTTCCGGCAGTACAAATGTTCTCATCAACCTCCGTAATTTTTACTTCAACGATCTTATTTATAAAGTCCGCGGAAAAAGGAATTTTTACGCGCACGTAATTTGAGGAAAATCCTTTCATAAATCCATCCATATTTTCATGCTCGACCAAGACTTTCAGATTCGTGCCGACCATACTTCTGTAAAACTCATTTCTCTTTTTCTCACTGAGAATTCTGAGCATATTATTTCTGCGTTTTCTTTCGGCTACATCTACGTGTCCGGGCATTTCGATAGCTTTTGTATTCGGCCGTTCGGAATATGTAAAAACGTGCAGGTAAGAAACCGGAAGATCCCGCAGGAAATTATATGTATCGAGAAAATCCTCTTCTGTTTCACCGGGGAACCCGACGATAACATCGACACCGATGCCTACATTTTCGATCTTACTTGCGAGTTTGAGAATCAGATTCCTGTAATCATCAGTCCGGTACCGGCGCTGCATGAGTCGAAGTACCTTATCGCATCCGCTCTGAAGAGGTATATGGAAATGATTAACGAGCCGCTGATCGTTGATTGCGAGCTGAATGATATCATCATTTAAAAGATTCGGTTCGATAGAACTGATCCTTATCCGGTAATCACCTTCTACTTCCAGCATCATTTTAAGAAGGCGGTAAAGATCTGTTCCTTTATTTTTTTCCTGATCATGATCAAGAGCAAGAGCATGATCAAGATTTATTGAGGAATAATCGCCTACATTTACGCCTGTAAGAACAATCTCTTTATAACCGCATTCGAGGAGTTCTTTAAACTGTGCAATCACTTCTTCGGGGTTCATACTCCTGCTTTTACCGCGAGCAAGCGGAATTGTACAGAAGCTGCACTTATAATCGCAGCCGTCCTGAACCTTAAAGAATGCCCTGGTCCGGTCGTCCGCGTCTGTTGAATGGGAGGAATTAAAGGAATTGAGTTCTTCTGTAGGAGAGACATAGATACACGATAAATACTTCTTTTTAAATTCCGGTATATAATTGAAGAGATTAAATTTCTCGCCGCTCCCCAGAACAGCATCCACGCCATCAATTTTCGAAATCTCTTCCGGCCGGAGCTGGGCATAACAGCCGGTTACGATAACGTAAGCTTCCGGATTATTGCGAAGCGCCCGGCGTACAATCTGTCTGCATTCTTTATCAGCATGTTCGGTTACAGTGCAAGTATTGATAACGTACACGTCCGCTTTTTCGCTGTAATCAACAATCGAAAAACCTTTTTGCAGGAACTGTTTCCCTATTGTGGAAGTCTCCGCAAAATTCAGTTTACAGCCGAGAGTATGGAATGCAACTTTGGATGACATATTATCTATATTTTTTTTTAATAACTTGTTATTGAATGATGAACACGAGCAAGAGCAAGATAAGGATCAAGAACAAGAGCAAGATCAAGAGTATTAATAGAAAAAGGACGGGCTGCATTCAATCGATAAGCAGCAATGATTAAATACAGCCCGAATATTTTTAAATGAAAGCCGGAAAATTATTCAGCTTTCGGTTCTTCTTTCTTTTCTTCAACTGCCGGAGCGGCAGGAGGAGCCGGAGTGGATTTGTCTTCATACAGATTAAAATCGGATGAATCAAATTTACCTGCGTCTGCCTGCAGAATATCGTTGACAGTTACTTTTTCCAGTTTATGTTCGTTTATGTACTGGGAGATTTCGTCGTCGGATTTCTCTTTAAGTGCACCGATTGCACTCAGTACAATTTTCTTATTCTCTTTATCGAACTCGACCACTTTAAGTTCGAGTTTAGCGCCGACCGGGAAGCAGAAGGAAAGATTTTTAATCTTAGAAGTAGACAATTGAGTTGCGGGAATGAATCCGTCCACATTAAGAGGCAGTTCGGCAATCAATCCTTTTTCAATTATGCGTACAACCTTCCCATCAGTTTTTCTACCAACGGCATATTCTTTTTCGAAATTATCCCACGGATTTTCATTAATCTGTTTATGGCCGAGAGATATTTTTCTCGATTCAGTATCAACGCCTAAGACAACCACATCGATCTTTTCACCCTTCTTTACTACTTCGCCGGGGTGACGGATTTTCTTAGTCCATGAGAGATCGGAGATGTGAACGAGTCCATCGATACCGGGTTCGAGTTCAACGAATACACCGAAGTTCGTAAGATTACGGGCGACACCCGAATGGGATGAGCCGACAGGATATTTTTTAAGAAGGTCCTGCCACGGATCCGGAGTAAGCTGTTTCATACCGAGAGAGATTTTCTTTTCATCTTTATCGAGGCTAAGGATTACGGCTTCAACGATCTGTCCCATCGAAACGAATTGAGAAGGATGGCTGATATGCTGAGTCCAGCTCATTTCGGAGATATGGATCAATCCTTCGATACCTTTTTCGATCTCGATGAAGGCGCCGTAGTCGGTTAAGGATACAACGCGTCCGGCTACTTTATCGCCGATCTTGTATTTCTCCTGGATCTTTTCCCACGGATGCGGAAGGAGCTGTTTCAAGCTGAGTGATATTCTCTTCTTCTCTTTATCGAAATCGGTTACAACAACTTTAATCTTCTCATCAAGTTTAACAACTTCGCTCGGATGATTAATTCTGCCCCAGCTGAGATCGGTTATGTGAATAAGACCGTCAACGCCGCCGAGATCGACGAATACGCCGAAATCGGTAATTGCTTTAACGATACCTTCGAGGATCTGACCCTTCTCAAGTTTCTCAAGAATTTCTTTACGCTGATCCGAGATAGTTTCTTCAATAAGTACTTTATGAGAGACAACAATATTCTCTGTAGGGATATTTACTTTAACAATCTTAAAGTCCATTGTCTGGCCGACGAAAGCGTCAAAATCGCGGACCGGACGGATATCGATCTGTGAACCGGGAAGGAACGCTTCGATACCGATAAGATCAACAACCATTCCGCCTTTAATTCTTTTAAGAATTTTACCGGGAATGATCTTTTCATTTTCAAATGCATCCATAATCCTTCCCCAAATCTTGAGGAAGTCGGCACGTTTCTTACTTAAAACAAGATTTCCTTCTTCATCTTCAACGCTTTCAATAACGATATCAATTTTGTTACCGATTTTAATTTCCTCGGTTGCATTGAACTCAGATTTAGAAATAGTACCATCGGATTTGAAGCCGACATCAACCACGACGTTTTCACCGGTGATACCGACTATAGTGCCGGCAATTATTTCGCCTTCTTTGATATCGCGAAACGACTCGGCATAAAGTTTAGATAATGCATGTAATTCTTCCGGCGAGTATTCATCGATATTGATAAATTTACCGGGGTCAGATACTTTTTTAAGAGTATCTTTTTCTAACTCGGACATCAGTCCTCCTACCATCTGCTTACTTCTATAACGCCGCCGGTTAAAGTTGAAGCAGTATTGCGTTTTAGTTTAACATATATTGTTTTTTGGCGGCTAAAATCTCTTTTACTTTTTTATAAAGGAATTCAAGATCCTCTTCCGGGGTTAAACCGGTATTATCGAATTCAAATGCATCTTCAGATTTTCTCAAAGGAGATACCTCCCTGCCGCTGTCGATCTTATCCCTTTTCTCAAGATTTGCTTTCACATCATCATAGGAAATATCAACGCTGCTGTTCTGAAAATCGCGCAGGCGTCTTCTGGCACGTTCATCAATCGAAGCGGTAATAAAAAACTTCACGTCGGCATCCGGGAAAACAACGGTAGTAACATCCCTACCTTCAGCAACCAGATTTTCCTCCTGGCCTATCTTTTTCTGAATTTTAACCATCTCAGCCCTGACTTCGGGAATCGTACTAATTTCGCTTACTTTAGAATTCACTTCGGCGCTTCTGATCTGTTCTGTAACTTCAGCATCATTTGCAAAAACTCTGGTAATACCGTTTTCATATTTCAGTTTAAGCGAAAGACTTCTTGTCATTTCGATGACAGCCGGAACATTTTCAACAATTCCATTCTGAATTGATAAAAATGTAATGGCCCGATACATTGCGCCGGTATCCAGATAAGTAAAACCCAGTTTGCGGGCTAAGTTCTTTGCAGCAGTGGATTTACCTGAACCGGCCGGACCGTCTATGGCAATAATAATTTTCTTCGACATTGGCTTGCAAAAATATTAAAATTAAACGGGGGCTGCAAATTAAAAGTTGGAAAGGGCACAAATAAAGAATCCGGCCTATTCGAGGCCGGATTCTGAGAGAAAAAACGAAGGAAGTCTAAAAAAGCTAAATTCCGAGCAAATACTGGATTTTTACGAAATACTGCTGACTTGTATTAGCAATTCCGATATCACCTTTATAATCGGTATAGTCGCTTGTAGCACCGGCGAAGAAGGTAGTAAATGCATTTAATTTATAGCTGAAAAGAGGATAAACCTGGATCGATTTGGAGAAGGAATCGTACTGGAAAATAGTCCTGAAAAAGAGTTCCGGCGAGAACTGATATGTACCTACGGTTCTGAAGATATTTCCATCATAAAGCAGATTCCCCGATTCTTCATTCGAAAGCCTTGCCCGCGAATATGCGAAGGAAAGATTTAGTCGGGCAGTCGGTTTTAGAGTGATTGAAGCATCGATATTATGACCTGTACCGATAACGGGCAGACTCGACCTGTAAATGAATTTTCCGAAATTCCCGCCGACATATAAGGAAATTTCCTTAATGGGGCGGGTGCTAATCTCGGCATAAAATCTTCTAACATTTTTGAGACTTTTTCCGAAGAAATTTTCATCATTAACAAGAATGTAATTCGCGTAGATACCGGTCTGCCCTTTTAATGTAAATGAAACATACGGAACAAGCGATTGTTCTTTTTTCAATCCGTCAAAGTTAAACCTCAATTCACCCTGAAGCCCTATAGTTGCCCTTTCAACAAATGATTTTTCAGGATAGAAAACAAACTGATTACTTAGAAAGAACTGTCTGTAATTATTGGATGAAAAAAGTCCGTTATATGTCTGATATGTAGGTGTGAAATTATTTATTACGAATGAGAAGTTATAGGATCTCTGTTGGTGAGAAAGGGCGAGATGAATTCCGCTTCCGGAATATTCCTCTCCGTTGAACGCGGCATTTTTGCCGGAGTTTCCGAATACTCTTTGGGAACTGAACAGCTGCGGGTTATTTAATTCTTTTGTAAGAGAATAAAAACCTTCACCGCTGAAATACCAGTTACTCCAGAATTTATAATTCCAGTCTAGACCGGCGACGTAGTTATGCCCGCCGTCAAAATTTCTTGTAAGTATCATAGAGCCGATATAGTTTTCATCACCGAGGTCGTATCGGAGGCGTCCGATATTCGCGAGTGAATTAATATCCGTAGGGATTGTATTGCTTCTATCTTCCCCCGGAACAACAATAACGGTATTTCTGTCGTACGCACTCATATACATATATGACAACGAGCCGGATTTACCGTTAATACGTGCAGCTGCCAGAGGGTCGTTAATTGATCTTGAGTAATACATCGGAGTCTGGAGGAGTTCGTTACCAATCAGGAAGAAAGGTCTTTTCTCATCGTAGTAGAGGGCAAAAGTTGTATTAACGCTAATCTGAGCAGCATCGGATTCGATCTGGCTGAAATCGGGATTGATAACGGCATCGAGAGAGAAATCGGGACCGGGCGAATATTTAATTCCTCCTCCAATTCTTCCTTCCAGCGGATTAAATTTGATACCTGATTTAGGATCATTGAAGTTGGCAAGCTGTCCACCTTTTTGTCCTATCGCATACGGAAGAAGTTCGACATTAGCTGAGGATTTAATTCCCTTAAGGCCCTGAATTAAACCGGATTGAGGCAGAAAGCCCGGAATGTTTCTGTCGATCTTAGTCCAGGAGATCTGAACCCTGCTGGTGCGGGGAAGATTTCGGACAATTCCAATTACCCAATTCTGATCTTCCTTATCCGGGAAAGTGAGACTTGTAAAAGGGATAGCAATCTCGGCAGTCCATCCGTTTTCATTAATAGAAGCAGCCGAATGCCAAATAAGATCGAGGCTTGCGTCTTCATTATTCATTGTAGCAAGCAAGTCACCTTTAATGCCGTAAGGATTTACGGCGAATTCATATCCCTTCTGGAAATCACCGTAAGTATCGAGTACAATTATAACATAATCATCGTCGAACATTCTGTCGCGGTCTGTTATATTCGCGCGGATCTGGGAAGGATTCTTATCGTAACATTCAAAACCGAAATAGATGTGTTTATCATCGTACAGGGCTCTTACAAGAGTTCTCTCTGGAGCCTGGATATTATCCCCGGGACGGATTTCATAAGTAAGTTCAACCGGCTCAGCAAGTTTCCAGATCGGATGGTCGAGTTTACCCGTAAGCTCTAAAGATTTATCGATTTTTTTTATCTGGAGAACCGGTTTCTCCGAAGGATTATTTCCGGAATTTATATTAAATGCAAGAAGATGGCCGGCAATAAAAAAAAGTAAAAACAGGATATTTTTTCTCATACTCCCCCCTTTTGAATGATACTTAATAGTTGAAGAAAACTGACACAATATTTAGATGGTATTCAGCATCAAAATGTTACCTGAAAGCTCAAAATATTTTTTAGGAGAGGGGGTAAAAATAATTACCCGCTTCGGGTAAGTTCGGGAATAATTGTGAGATCTACTTTTGTTATTAAGAAACTGAAAGTGAATTCAAAACCCTGAATGATTATTTCTCATTAAGAATTGTGATCATGTTCTCATGAATCAGCTTGTTTGTAGCCAGAATCTGTTTTGAAAAGATATTAATCGCATTGCCATTAAAGTCGGTAACAATCCCCCCGGCTTCTTCCACAAGGAGTTTACCGGCGCACATATCCCACGGATGAAGGAAGACTTCCCAGAATCCGTCGAATACTCCTTCAGCAGTATAACAGAAATCGATTGCGGCCGATCCGAGGCGGCGGACAGCCCTTGCGTTTTTAAGGAATGCGATAAAGTGTTCGAAAGCGTGGTCGGGGTTTTCAGCAACGTTATAAGGGAAACCGGTTACAAGCACTGATCTTCTAACGTCGGAGTTGGTACTGACATTCAACTTTCTGCCATTACAAAAAGAACCGCATCCAAGTTCGGCACTATAGAGAGCATCGCGCATAACATCGTAGACAACACCGCAAATTGTCTCGCCGTTTTTCTGAACTCCTATTGAAACCGAAAAAATCGGTAAGCCGTGGGCAAAATTTGTTGTACCATCCAGAGGATCTATTACCCACAAATACTCAGTGCCGGATTTATGATTTCCGCTTTCCTCGGCGAGGACAGAATGTGACGGAAATTCCTTCTTAATAAATTCTATTATGGCTGCTTCGGATTTCTTATCATATTCAGTAACCAAATTCGTAAGACTTCCCTTCGTCTCTATCAAAAAATTCTTTCCAAAACCCTCGCGGACAATCTCTCCGGCTTCCCTGGCAATCTCAATAATTTTATCTATCAATTAAAAACCCTCTGAATTCTTGAAGTCAAATATAGCAAAACAGATCCGAATCAATTATTCTATTTCAACGGAATTTAATATTCATAAAATATTTTACTTTCTGTATTGTGTCTAATTGTTACAACATTCTACATTCAGAATCATTTTTTCTTCTCAGCAGAATGAGGTTAACACTATTTATCAACCTTGATAGCCCATCGTTTATTTGGTATCTTTGGGTCAAAAAGATAGAATTGGAGTAAGATTTGATGAGTGATGAAATAAAGACGCACCCGCAGGATTATTCAATGGTTGAAGATATACCGAAAGTACTACCCGTACTCCCTTTGAGGGATAACGTAATATTTCCATATATGATATTTCCTGTACTGGTAGGCAGGGAGCAGTCGATCAACGCCGCGAATTACGCGCTTGAAGGTTCGAAATATATTTTTCTGGCAGCACAGAAAAAGTCGAATATAGAAGGACCTGCAAAAGAGGATATTTTCAGGGAAGGAACGATTGCTAAAATAATTCAGATATTAAAACTTCCTAACGGCCTGCTTAAAATTCTTGTCGACGGAGTGATTCAGGGCCGGATAGTTCAATTTACCGAACGTGCAAATTTCTTTGAAGCAGAGATCGAAGTAATTGAGGCCGAGCACGAAGAGCCCCGCGAGATGAACGCCCTGATGAGGCAAATGTCGAACCTCTTTAAGGAATATGTAAAGATTAATAAATCGATTCCCCCCGAAGCGGTTAATTCATTCGACAGCATCGATGAACCCGACAGAAAATTATTCTATGCAGCAGCGAATATCAATCAGACTATGGATGTAAAACAGAGAATACTCCAGAAGTTTTCGATAAAGGAGCAGCTCTATGAAATTATAAAAATCCTGAATTCGGAGATTGAGATACTTAAGATAGAAAAAGAGATTGAAGGAAAGGTTCACGAGAATATCGCCAAGACACAGCGCAAGTTTATAATACAGGAACAGATCCGGATTCTTCAGGATGAACTTGGCGACGAGGAGGAGATCTCTCCTGAATTTGTAAAACTGAAGGATGAGATAATTAAAGCCAAGATGCCTAAGCCGGTTCAGGAGAAAGCGATTGAGGAGCTCAACAAACTGAAAAAGACTCCTCCAAGTTCACCCGAAGCAACAGTTATAAGAAATTACCTCGACTGGCTTATAGATGTGCCGTGGCATAAAAGGACGAAGGATAACCTCGACATAAAGAATGTAAGAAATATTCTAGATGAAGATCATTTCGGGCTTGATAAGCCGAAAGAGAGAATTGTTGAACATATAGCGGTATTGAATCTTGTGAGGAATATGCGCGGACAGATTCTTTGTTTTGTAGGCCCTCCGGGTGTCGGCAAAACTTCTCTCGGTAAATCGATCGCCAGAGCGCTCGGAAGAAATTTTGTTCGGATCTCTTTAGGCGGTGTACGCGACGAAGCTGAAATTCGCGGCCACAGAAGAACTTATATCGGCTCGATGCCAGGGAAGATACTTCAATCGATGAAACGGGCCAAGACTGTTAATCCCGTTATGCTGCTGGATGAAATCGACAAGATGAGTATGGATTTCCGGGGCGACCCTTCCTCCGCAATGCTTGAAGTTCTGGATCCCGAACAGAATCATACATTCAACGATCACTATCTTGATGTTGATTACGATCTTTCTCAGGTAATGTTTATTACGACGGCAAACGTTAGATACAACATTCCCCTGCCGCTTCAGGACAGGATGGAAATAATTGAACTGCCGGGATACCTAGAGTATGAGAAGATTGAAATTGCCAAGAGACATATTATACCGAAACAGATAGATGTTCACGGGCTGAAAAAGTATAAAGTTGATTTTAAGGACGAGGCAATTAAAAAGATTATTACCGGTTATACACGTGAAGCAGGTGTAAGAAACCTGGAGAGAGAAATTGCATCTGTATTGAGAAAGACGGCCCGGGAAATAATACTTTCCAATTCGGGGAACGGAAAAAAGAAAAAACCGGTTAAGAAATTTTCTCTTGATGAAACGATGATCGAAAAATTCCTGGGCGTTCCGAGATTCAGAAGTCCTAAAGCAGAAAAGGAACACCGCGTAGGAAGCGTTACCGGACTGGCATGGACGAGTGTAGGAGGAGAGATTCTTCAGGTTGACGCAACAGTTATGACCGGCGCGGAAAAACTAACTCTTACTGGTCAACTCGGGAATGTTATGAAAGAATCGGCCCAGGCAGCATTGAGTTATCTCCGTTCGAACGCAAAAGAGTTCGGATTGGAACCTCATTTCACAAAAGGGAAAGAAATTCATATTCATCTTCCCGAAGGCGCAATTCCGAAAGACGGACCTTCGGCAGGTATTACGATGGCAATGGCAATGTATTCGGCATTCAGCTGCAAACCTGCAAGGAATGATGTTGCCATGACAGGAGAGATTACATTGCGCGGTAAAATTCTTGCGATAGGCGGATTGAACGAGAAACTGCTCGCGGCCCAGAGAAACGGTATGAAACTTGTCCTGATTCCAAAAGAAAACGAAAAAGACCTTACGGAAATTAAGGATGCGGTTAAACAGGGATTGAAAATAATTCCAGTAGCTACAATTAATGAAGCGCTGCCGTATGTTTTTGAAACGAAGAGCAGTGTGAAAAAGATAATGGATAACCAGAAGCCAAAAGCAAAGAAGCAGACAAATAATAAGAAGAAATAACAAAGATTAAATCGGCATTTAGGAATTGATTACTGATATATGTCAGAAAGCATTAATATAAATAAGGATAATTCCGACGAGGAGATTTACAGGCAGATTATTCCGCAGATTGAAAGTTTGATAAATCCGGCTGAGCCGTTAATTTCCAGCTTAGCAAATGTTACTGCCGCGTTAAAAGAGGCATTCGATAAGATAAGCTGGGTAGGATTTTATCTCTTAAATGATGACCGTTTATATCTCGGTCCATTCCAGGGGAAGGTTGCCTGCACTGTTATTGAACTGGGCAAAGGAGTCTGCGGGACATCCGCACTAAAGAAAGAGACATTAATTGTAGCGGATGTTCATGAATTTCCTGGTCACATAGCATGCGACGGCGGATCAAATTCCGAAATTGTAGTACCGCTTATTAAGGATGATAAAGTATTCGGTGTGCTAGATCTGGACAGTTATAACTTTTCGGCATTTAATAATACAGATAAAATAAATTTAGAAAATTTATGTAATCTTCTCGTAAATAAACTTGGATTAAATTACCAAAAGCCAATTATCAATTAAAGACGTATGATGGAATAGGATTGATTTACTTCGCTATTAAGAATTTCACCAATAAGACAATATAACAGCCAAAATTATTTTCATCTGCGATTTAGATATCGAAGAAACTTTTTATAATTTGTTTTTAGCTTTTGTTTGTATCTTGTTTTTTATTAATTGGTTATTTTTGACATTATATAGACCACAAGACCTATGAATTACATTGTAACAGCAAGAAAATGGCGCCCGCAGACTTTTGCAGAAGTAGTAGGGCAGGAACATATAACCACTACATTAAAGAACGCCATTCTGAACAACCGGGTAGCGCACGCATATCTTTTTGCAGGTCCCCGCGGAATCGGTAAGACAACAACCGCAAGGATATTAGCTAAAGTATTGAACTGCCTCAATCCTCAGAACGGTGAGCCGTGCAACAAATGCGAGATGTGTAATTCGTTTCAGACATCGCAGACACTCGATATAATTGAAATAGACGGAGCTTCGAACAGGCGAATAGACGAGATACGGACATTGCGTGAATCGGTTAAGTACGCACCGACGAGAGGAAAGTTCAAAGTATACATTATCGATGAAGTGCACATGTTAACGACCGAATCTTTTAACGCACTTCTTAAAACACTTGAGGAGCCGCCGGAGCATACGATATTTATTTTCGCAACAACCGACGTACACAAAGTTCCTCTAACAATTATTTCACGTTGCCAGAGATTCGATTTCAGGCGGATCGAGATGGGAGCGATTAAGAAGCTTCTTAAGGAAATCGCGGATGCCGAGAAGATAACGATAGACGACATAGCCCTATCTATCATCGCTAAGAAAGCCGACGGCGCATTGAGAGACGCGCAGACTCTGTTCGACCAGATGATTTCATTCAGCAGCGGCGAAGTCCAGAGCGACGTAATCTCCAAAATGCTCAACCTGATTGACGAAGAGATCTATTTTGTAATTTCCGATTCGATAGTTGACAAAAATTACAAAGCGGCATTTGAGACCTCCCAGAAAATTTACGATAACGGATGGAACTTCGTCGACTTCCTGAACGGGCTTAATGAGCATTTCAGAAACATACTGACAGTTGTAATACGTAAAAACAACGACCTGATAGAAGCAGCAGAGATCTACAAAGAGAGATACCTCGAGTACAGTGAAAAGTTCACGGAAGGAGACCTGTTAAGAATTCTGAATTATATAAACAAGACACAATATGAACTGCGCTCAACTGCCAATCAGAAACTTAAGATTGAAATTGCCTTATGTCATCTGATCGGCCTCGAACGGTCTGCGACAATATCCGACCTGATCACAAAATTAAATTCAGGTGCAGTATCGGAACCTGTCCGGTCCTACCAGCCGAATCCCGGCGGAGGTTCGGCACCTAAAAAACCAGATCAGCCTGTTTCTAATTTAAGGATAGTTGATAAAAATGAGGTCCTGATACCGGAAGTAAAAAACTTTGTTGCGCCTACAGCGCGCGACTCATCCGAATTTACAGATATCATTGCCAAATGGGAGTTTTTTGTTGAACAGGTTAAAACCGATAAGCTGTTTTTCGGTTCGATTCTAACTAATTCCAATCCCATCAATCTTTCCAATGATAAGTTGAATATTGAAGTAGAACATAACGATGACTGGGACATAATAAGTGATAACAAGTCCTACCTCGATAAAAAAACAAAAGAAGTATTCGGCAAGAAGATTGAATTCAACAATGCCGGGAAGAAGAGAGGCGGTGCATCGAGGAAATCCGATTCAAAGTCGAACAAAGCCGTATCAGGTTCAGACGAAAATCCGCTAGTCAGCGCAGTAATTAATCAATTAGGCGGAAGAGAAATAAAAAACAAATAGACAGATTTGCAAATTTCATAAATAATTGAAACTCCGTTTCCCGCCTTTTGTACCCCCGGGTAAATTGATAACAGGTTTATCAATCATAAATAAAAATCAGGAGGTTGAATTGAACAGGTCTGCTAAAATCCTCACACTAATATCAATTCTTCTAATTCCTTTTATATTAATAGCACAAACGCAGTACAAAGTACCGTCAAAGGAAGTAATTGATATTGTAGACGCTCCTCTTACTCCTTCCGCTTCTATTAGTCCGCAAGGGACATACATGCTGCTTACAGAAATGGAATCGATGCCGACAATCGAGTATCTGTCCCAGCCGTTACTCCGGATAGCCGGAGTGAGAATAACTCCAAGCAACAACAGTATGCAGAGGACTTCCTTTGCATTGAGATTTACAATAAGGAATCTTGAAACAGGAAAAGAAGTAAAGACAGATCTTCCGGAAGGCGGTAAGTTCGGAGGAGCGCTCTGGTCAAACGACGATAAATGGTTTGCACTCCCCCAGTTTTTAAACGACGGAATTAAACTCTGGCTGGTTGATACAAAAACTGGCAAGTCGAAGTCACTCATCAACAAAGGACTCAACCTCACAATCGGTCAGGGATTCTCATGGCTGCCTGATAATAGACATTTACTTGTTTATATGATACCTGAAAAACGCGGAGCGGCTCCAGAAGCTAATCAGGTGCCGATCGGACCGAATATACAGGAAACCGGCGGAAAGATTGCAAAAGGAAGAACCTATCAGGATCTATTAACTTCCTATAACGATGAAGTTCTTTTCGATTATTACGCAACATCGCAGCTGGAGATTATAAATATTTCAAACGGTACAAGAACAAAACTGAACAAGCCCGGCATTTTTACTTCAGTAAATTTTTCACCTGACGGCGAATACATTCTTGCCGATAGAATTAAGAGACCTTATTCCTATCAGATTCCCTATTACGGATTTGCGCATTCAATTGAAGTCTGGAATAAGAAAGGCGAGCAGGTTCATCTGATTGCCGACCTTCCGCCATCGGATGATATTCCGCTTAACGGCGTTCCATTAGGTCCGCGCAGTATAGAGTGGCGGCCCCTTTCCCCCGCTACATTAATCTGGGTCGAAGCATTGGACGGAGGCGATTCCGATGTTGAAGCCCCTTTAAGAGATAAACTCGTTACACTATCCGCACCTTTCAATCAGTCTCCAAAAGAGATTCTAAAACTTGAGCACAGATACAGCGGTACGAGCTGGCTTGAAGAAAACGGTTTAATATTTGTCTCCGAATACAACTGGAAGAAGAGATGGGCAACCACATTTCTTTTAAATGCCGATAAACCGGAAACTCCGGCAAGGAAGATTTTTGACCTAAGCATGCAGGACGCATACGGGAATCCCGGGCGTCCTGTTACAAAAACACTTACGAACGGCGAATCCGTAATCATTTATGAAAACGGGACTATCTATTTGACGGGTGCAGGCGCATCGCCGGACGGCGACAGACCATTTCTGGATAAGATGATTCTTTCTACACTTGAAAAAGAAAGATTGTACAGGTGTAAGGAAAAGACATATGAAATGATAATTGATTTTGCCGGGAACTCACGAAATAAGATAGTAACACGTTACGAATCCAAGACTGAAGTACCGAACTATTTTCTTGTAGATTTAAAAACGAATGAGAGAAAACCTTTAACAGATTTTAAGGATCCCGCACCTCAATTAACCGGGATGAAGAAGGAGCTGATAAGATATAAAAGAGCAGACGGAGTAGATCTTTCCGGCACATTGTATCTTCCTCCAAATTATAAAGAAGGACAGCGACTTCCGGTCGTAATCTGGGCATACCCGATTGAGTACAGCGACGCATCAACAGCAGGCCAGGTTCGAGGTTCGCAATACCGTTTTACATTCTTCCGCGGTTATTCACAACTCTTCTTCGTAACCCAGGGTTACGCACTTCTGGATGACGCTCAGATGCCTGTAGTTGGCGACCCGCAAACCATGAACGATACTTTCATAGATCAGATTGTATCGAGCGCTAAAGCCGCAATTGATAAGCTCGACGAGATGGGAATCGGCGATCCTAAAAGAGTTGGAGTAGGCGGACACAGCTACGGCGCATTTATGACTGCGAACCTGCTGGCGCACTGCGATCTCTTTGCCGCAGGAATTGCCCGGAGCGGCGCATACAACAGGACACTTACACCGTTCGGATTCCAGAGTGAAAGAAGAACATACTGGGAGGTTCCGGAGATCTACTACAACCTCTCCCCTTTTATGCACGCCAATAAAGTGAATGAACCGATACTCCTGATACACGGCGAGGCCGATAATAATTCCGGCACATTCCCTATTCAGTCGGAGAGATTCTACCAGGCGGTTAAAGGACACGGGGCAACAGCACGGCTTGTAATGCTTCCGCACGAAAGTCACGGATACCGCGCGAGAGAATCGGTACTTCATGTGCTTGCCGAAATGTTTGAGTGGTTCGATAAGCATGTAAAGAATAAAAAGTAGAGGCAACAAGAGATTATAAAAAAAGCCCATCATTGATGGGCTTTTTCTTTTCCTTAATCCTACAGGATTTGAAGAATTTGTTGGAATTAGTAAAATATAATTAATGAAAGATTTTCATAACAGTTCTATTTTTCGAGCAAAAAAGTATGAATATAAATTATAGTTTTTAAGTGGTTTTATCTCCGGAGGAGAATTGATTCATCCATTCCAATTCAACTGCGTTCTGATTAACAGGATCAGTAATACTCAATCAGTCCTCTACAGATTAAATGATATTCCCACGAAAGCGGAGTAAATATATGTATCCGGAAAAAAGTATCCAAAATTATTGTTCATAATACTGTTCATAAAAAGAAACCTCCTCAGAGTTGGGGAATACTCCGAGGAGGCGGAGATGTATGAGGGCAAAGAAGGTAATACAGTATAAACCTTAAACCTCCTTATGATTAAAAGAATTTTTAGTTCTTAAAAATCTCCTTCAGTTTTGTTTCAAGTTCCTCCGCATGGAGGTTTTTAGCAATAATAATTCCTTCTCTATCTACAAGAATTGTTGTGGGGAGATAGGAAATTCCGTAGAGTGTAGCTACTTCAGCGGGTCCGAAAGGAGCCGGCGGCTGAGGAAATCGGTCAACAACGTTTTTCCATGGAATTGTATTGATTTCAATCGACTTAAGCCAGGCATCTTTTTTACTATCGTTAGAGAGGCCGAGAATTTCAAATCCTTTTTCCTTGTACGTATTATATATGTTTTTCATTGCGGGAATAGAGGCGATACAAGGTTTACACCAGGAGGCCCAGAAATCGATCAAGACGACCTTGCCTTTTAGAGAAGAGAACTGGAAATCATTCCCCTGCATATCGGGAAGCGAGAAATCAGGGGCAGGTTTACCGGGTTGAATCCGCATCAGCAGGTCAAGTTCATCCCTATTCTCCAGATAATACGGGGATAATTTTACTTCAGGAGTAAAATTATCCATAACCGACTGCAGAGTTTCTACTTTGTGGTACTGGTCATTTAATATTCTGGCCATTAAGTAAGCAGATACAACAGAGGAGTTATTCTTCTTTACAAAATCGAGAATCATTCCGTTCGATTTTTCAGTCAGTTCATCTCTGAGTTTATCAATTTTCTCGGTGATTTTTTTCTTTTCCTCAGGGTCGGTTGTTTTTTGAAGCAGTTTGCTTTCATTTCTGATATCCCGCGAGATCAGGTCATACTGATCTGAAAAAGAATCATATACTTCCTGCTCAACGGATCCTTTAACAAGAGGAATTAAAGATTTGCCCATACCTTCATCAACCCTTGCGGTATCAAGATCAATTTCAACTTCCGAAGGAGGAAGCCAGAAGGATGAGTAATATTGCGGAGAAGAGATAACTAAACGTGCAAAGACCGGGGATTGAAGTTCTCCTGAAATATTAAACTGACCGTCCTTAACAATTGCCCGGCCAAGTGTGTCCACCTTTCCCGGTTTAAGAGAATGAAGCAGAATGATATTTGCGCCTTCGAGTCCCGATGCTTTTCCGTTAATAACAAAATTATTACTATCACCGGAACCGCAGGCCTGCAAAATAATTACTGATAGAACCAGCAGGAAGCGGACTAAACTTAACTTTTTAATTTTAATCATAATTGTTCTCATCTATTAGTCCCTTCCTTATAATGTTAATCCGTTAAACATAACACCGATTGTAACTGTCCGGGGCTGAGTAACCGCAGTATTGATTCTCTCAAAGCTATCGTCGTTAGTAAGATTATCGATCTGGAGATATCCGGAGAGTGTTTCAGAAATTCTTTGAGTGACACCGGCGTTAATCTTGGTGAATGACGGATAAGTAATATAATACCCGTTCGGATACGGTTTTACAGCAGCATTATATTTTCCGCCGTAAACATCATAGAGATATCCGTAGAAGTCAGCCGCGATCCACTCACCGAATCTGAATGCACTAAGAGTAATAGTCGTTCCTTCGACTGGAGTGATTTCAATATTTGTGGAGATTGTGTATTCGGGCCGTCCAACTATTTCTCCTCCTACTTTAAGCGTACCTGTATAATTCGGACCAAGTTTTAATACAGTACTTGTTGTTTTTCCATAATTAACATTGAAGGTTAACCAGCTTAAAGGGTTAAAGATTCCTTTAATTTCAAATCCCTGGTTTTTAACTTCACTTAAATTCTGATACTGATACATAACACGGTTCTGGCTATCCCGTCCGAGGTTAACCATTTCAATAAGGTCGAGCGGCCTTTGATCAAAGTAAGTTAAACTTACTGTGAAAAGATTCATATAGTAAACATCGGCGCCTAATTCATATCCTCTTTGAACCTGAGACAATAAATTCAGATTAGGGAGTACAACCGAAGTTGCAGTCTCTGCACCGGCTATATATCTTTCATCCGGAACGATAACCGACTGACCCCACGCAATTCTACCTTTGAACATCCAGTCCTCCATCTCATAGACACCGCTCAAACCGAGTCGCGGCGACCATGTATAAGGTTCCTCGGCAGCAGAGGGGCGTTTATCTGCGCGCAGACCTGCAGTTAAAAAGAGGAAATCGTTGTAAGAAGTCTGAGTCTGTGCAAAGAATCCGAAGTTCTTCTTCTTTCCGGGATTCGAATCGACAAATTCATAATTCTGTCTGTCCGCAACGTTTCCGGAGAAGAAAGGCAATGAATATTCTGTCCAGTCCAAACCGGCTGTTATTGCGGAATTGAACATCTCATTAATATCAAATTGATAGGATGTATTGTAAGCCATTGAATATCTCTGATCGGTGCTTTCACTAACCGAATAAAGTTTCGTAGTAGCATTCGGACTTCGATCATAGCTAAATCTGGATAATGCATTATAACCGGCAGTTAAGTTATGTGTCCAGTTTTCAGCAGCTTTATAGATTAAGTTAAGTGAGTAAGTTCCATATGTACTTTCCGTAACGCGGTTTGGCGCGGTTAAAGGCCGGTTTAATTCTTTATCGCGTTTATAGGTTAAAGGATCCCACCCGCTAACATTATTTCTTTTTGAATAAGTGATTGATACCCCGCCTGAAAAATCGCCCGTATTAAATCTACCCGAGCCGGATAAATTAAGCGCCTGTTCTTCAAAAAGATCGATCCATTGAGGTTCATTCTTGTAATTCACACCGGCATTAAAATTAAAAATGCTGAAGCCGCCCATTGCATTAAGAGAGCTTTCCTGACCGAGGGGAGTTTTATTTCCGACATATTTGCCGTCCATAGTCTTCATGCCGACCTTTCCAGACAATCTCGTTCTACCCTGCACACCCTGTTTTGTAAAAATCTGCATAACACCGCTAATAGCACGTGAGCCGTAAATAGTTGAAGCCTGGGGACCCGGCACAACTTCCACACGCTGAATAGAACTCGGGTCCATATAAGTTACATAAGCCGGATCGGAAACTTCAACTCCGTCAACATAAACTTTAAGAGTTGAGGCAGCTCCCTGAATAGATGAGACACCGCGAACTGAAAAAGCGCCGTAAGTTGTACCTACACCTTCGTCCGAATAGAACGCTCCGGGAACGGCAAGCCTTACAACTTCCGCAACGTTAGTAGGATTCATTCTTTCGAGGTCGCGCGCAGTAACAACGCTGATTGTATTCGGCAGTTTCTTAACAGGAGTTGGAATAACCGTACTTGTAGTAACAACTACTTCTGACATCTGTATTTCAGACTGTTCGAGCTGGAAGTTAATTTCGACAGTTCTATTTTCAACGACATTTACGGATTCGGTACGCGTCAGATATCCAAGATACTGAACAACGACGGTATATGTACCGGCATCCAATTTTTCCAGGCGGTAATTGCCTCTGTCGTCGGTTGTAGTTCCAAGAGACGTTCCCTGAATTAAAATATTAGCGCCGATAAGACCTTCGCCGGTTCGGGAATCTGTAATCCTGCCTCTAATGGCACCATTCCCCTGTACAACGAGTTCGTCTTCCCTTTCATAACTTGTTCCTTTTTTGATAACTATCTGACTGTTAATTCTCTGGAAGACGAGATTATACTGAGAAGCAAGAGTTTTCAAAACATCGTAGAGGGATTCATTAGTAACATCGATGGTAACTTTTTCATCGACGGGGATTTCATCTTTAACGTAGAAAAATTTCAGGCTCGATTGTTTTTCGATATGCTGAAGAGCGGATTCGAAAGATACTTTATTAAGGTTTACGGTTACTTTGATTTGAGACAGATTCTGGCCTTCACTGGGGGTGAATGCAAAAATGAGATTGAAAATAAAGCCTTGAAGAAAGAACCCCAGAAGTGAATAATAAGCCGTCATTTTGACTATCCGTATAATGTTTTTTTTCATATTTTTTACCCGTCTGTTGTTAAACAATTGTTATTTACCCGTCCCCGATTAATCGGGGGATTGTTTAGCGATTCCAGCCGTGGCAATCTCGACCATTGTCACGGCTTTTTTTAACCGCCTATAACGGTAAAAACCCTCATAGATTTAACCTCCTTTATTTGTTGTAAAATATGATCTTCTGCAGCTCGTCATTTTTACTTACTGTCCTATATTCAAGATTAGTTGCATTCCTGATTACTTTAATAATTGTCCAGAAGGATTCATTCTCAAAATTGGCTTTGATCTTTAACCTGTTAAAAGTGGTGTCTTCCAGTTCAAACTGGACACCGAAAGAACGCCGGAGGGCAATCAGAACTTTGGCGAGAGGTTCGTTGTCGAAAACGAGGATATTATCCTTCCACCCTATAGTTTGAAGCAACGCGAATTTATCGAGAGTAACAATTCCGTTCGACTTGTTGAAACTGAGCTGTTCGTTCGGTTTTAAATAGACAGGTTCTTTATTCAAACTCTTAAATTCATTATTAACTTTTACTTTTCCCTCCACTAGCGAAATCTTTATTTCACTTTCCTCCCTGTAGGCTTTCACGTTGAATTTTGTACCGAGCACTTCAGTGGAGACATTATCGGAGTGAACTTTAAATGGGCGTAAAGGATCGGACTTAACTTCGAAGTATGCTTCCCCTTCGAGGAAAATTTCCCGCGATGCAGTACCGAATTTACCGGGGTATTTAAGTCTGCTTTCGGAATTAAGAGTAATACGCGTACCGTCGAAAAGCGTGATTATAGAGATCTGCCCGGATACGGTCGATTTGCTGTTCCATGTTATTGTTTCTTCGTTCGAAACAACTCCGGTAAGAGAGAGGAGCCAGTAGCCTGCGAGAACCACGATGAGTATTGAGGCCATTACCTGAGCATACCTGCTCTTAAGGAACATTGGCCAGACCGGAAGGCCTTCCGGTTCAGTTTCGATACCGGGTTCGTATTTACGGATTTTTCCTGTAAGTTTCTGCCAGCCCTCTTCTACCCTGAAAAAAGTTTTTCCTTCCGGTAAGTTATCACCGTTCCAGTTTTTTCTTATCAGATTGAATTTTTCTTTAAAGTTTTCATCCTTCAAAAGGTTATTCAATTCATCGCGTTCATCAAAAGAAGCTTCACCAGATAGGACCCTGGCGGCTAATTCATAAAATTTTTCTTCGTTCATATTTTCACCGGTATATGAATAGGATTTATATTAATTAGACAAGTAAAGCTGCAGGGACCTACTATCCTCTTTTAAAAAAGCCTGATTATTAAAATGAATAATTATAGGTCAAAAACCAGGCTTAAAAGAGAACCCGGGTTTGACAAGTGCGTATTAACGGAGTAAAGAAGCAAGAAGGAGGATAAAAAATTTTTTGATTCTGGGGAGATGTTCTGCAAGGTATTTAACGGCGTGCCCCATCTGATTCTGAACAGTGTTGACAGAAATTGAAAGGACTTCGGCAATTTCCTTGTAGCTCAGTCCGTCAATCCTGTTCATCCTGAAAATGATTTGTCTTTTTTCCGGAATGTTGAGGATTATTTTTTCGATTTCGTTTTTAAGTTCTTCATGATAGATAAAATGATCGGGGGAGAGACTAGCAATAACCTTTTCTTTATCCACAACCTCGAGATCCTCGAAGTTGTAATCTTTCTTTTTGAGATAATTAATTGACTGATTTCTGACTGCTGTATAGAGGTAGGCTTTAATACTCGATGTAATCTGAATCCTTCCCCTTTTAAGCCAGATATTGAGGAATACATCGGAGACGGCTTCTTCAACCAGGTATTTATTATTAAGGAAACGGTTGGAAAAGAAGCAGAGTGCCTGATAATACCTGTTAAAAAGGATTTCAAGCGCCTTGTGATCATCCCGGCTTATAAGAAGCAACAGCTCTTCATCTGTTTTTTGTTTACGGAAAATCATTCGACCACGAATTGTAAATGGTTTTAAAAAATTGCAATGATTAACAAGGCATGTTAAATCTAACAAATATTCATTAAAAGAGATAGAGAAGTGAATAAAATGAGAGTATAAAAATAAAAAAGCCCGGCACAGGTGCCGGGCTTAAAAGGATTTTAATCGGTTAGCAATTTGAGGAATTCATCGGCATTAACAAATCCGGTGAGCCGGTGAACCTCTTCGCCCTTTGAGTTAATAATAAGAACTGTTGGCATACCGATAACATTAAATTTCTTGCGGAGCTCCTCGTTAGCTTCCGTCATCTGAGTCATATCCACTTTATATGAAGTGTAGCTTTCCAATTCTTTTATGACCCGCGGATCGGAGAATGTTAAAGCATCCAGTTCTTTACATGGAATACACCAGTCGGCGTAAAAATCAATAAGCATTGCTTCGTTGTTCTTCAAAGATTCTTCATAGGAAGCGATGCTGAACTGCTGCCATTCCGGGGAGAGTTTCTCTGAAGGAATTAAAGCCCAGATAGAAACTGCAAGAACTATTACAGAGAAAACTGTTTTGAATATTCTAAATCCCTTTATTTGATTAGCGGTCTTATCGACGAATAAGAGAATAACGGCGGCAATAATTCCGAAGACTGGCAAAGCATAGCCCTGAATAGATTTCGGGAGAATCGGATCGACGAAGAAGAACGCCATACCAAGCAGAAGGAAACCGAAGATATGTTTAACGCCTTCCATCCAGTCGCCTGCGCGTGGTAATTTCTTAATCTTACCGCTGAAGAGTGCCAGAAGCAGGTACGGAAATCCAAGTCCGAGCGCGAGTACAAAGAACATAAGGAATCCGTAGAACGGATCTCCTTTAGCGGCAACGTATGTAACCAATCCGAGAACGAACGGTCCGATGCAGGGGGCGGCAACAATTCCCATTGTTAGACCCATAAAGAAAGCGCCCATTACACCGCCTTTAGCACCGCCGGCTTTCATAACGAGTTTATCGGGGAGTTTAAATTCATAAACGCCGAACTGACTTAACGCGAGTACGATAAAGAGGAGCGCAATACCGGCAATTACAAACGGATTCTGAAGCAATGTTCCGAATACCGCACCGCTTAGGGAAGTTATTACACCGATAACAGAATATGTAAGCGCCATACCGAGAACGTAGAGAATTCCGAGGAGAAAAAGACGGCTCGTTTTCCCTTCCGCCTGCCCGCCGAAATAACCGATGGTAATCGGGATTAGCGGATAGACGCACGGCGTAAGATTTAATGCGAGCCCGCCGAGGAATACGAAGAAGAGACTTAAGAAAATTCCGCTCGATTCGAGTGTAGAGGCGAGAGAATCCTCCTCCTTTTTAATTTCTTCCTGAGGAAGAATAGTTTCTTCTACTTTCTGAGTAACCGGCGGTTCAATAGACTGAACAGGTTCTTCAGTCTGGTCGATTACTCTCGGCTCCTCTACTGCGGCATTTGCAGCGGGAAGGATCTCAAGTTCCAGATCCGCTTTTACAGAAGTAGGAGGAAGACAGGACTGGTCGTTGCATGCCTGGTAATTGAGCTTGACTTCGACATTCTGTTTGCCGGGAGCGGCTGATTTATCGACGGCAATAGTAAGCTCGAATTTTACGTCACCTTCGTAGACAGAGACCGGAGTATCGGAGAATGATAAGCTGATATCATGAGCAACCGGGTATTTCACGGATGAGAGTTTTAGTCCATTCCCTTTTACGGCTATTACACTGGGGATAAGGAACTCATCGTTCGGTTTATTAGAATTGATATGCCATGTATTATCAATCTTAGCATTGAGTACCACTTTTAAACTTGAACCGGCCTGAGCTTTTAATATATTTTTATCCAGACTTACACTTACAACCTGGGGCTGGGAGAAGAGAAGAACAGATGAGAGTAAAAGTAAGGAAAATGAATTAACAAGAAGATTCTTTAACGTCATAGATTACCTCAATAAATTTATTCTTTAGTATTAAGACAACTGAAAATAAGAAAACCACTATCCAAAAATAGGAACAAATAAAAACCTCTCCAAAGTTTCACTATCTACTTGAAGAGGTAAAAAGATCTTATTTGTATGTTAGTATTAATAAAAATCTAGTATTTGCTTGCAATATTAATCATGGCACCTATTTCTTCAACGAATTCGTCGGGCTTACTAAAGTATCCTGTACTTTTAAATCTAATTGTACCTTTTTTATCAATTACAAATTTAGTTGGAACACCAATAACCTTATATTTTGACATAACATCATTACTCTCATCTATTAATACATGAAATGATAAATTCTTTTTTGACATAAATTCTTTTACGTATTCTGATTTTTTCTCGACTGTTTCTTGAGTATTAATAAATAAGAATTTCACGTCTCCATTTTTTTCATACTTTTCAAGTGCGATTTTCATTGCCGGGAAAGATGCTATACACGGTCCACACCATGTTGCCCAGAAATCTAACACAACAATCTTGCCAAAATAGTCTTTTAATGAAACTACTTTACCGTCCAAATCTAATAAAGTGAACAGAGGTGCAGGTTGATTAAGTATTTCTTTTTCTAACTTTTGAAATATTTTCTTTTTGAACATATTTAGTGTCGAGTCCAGAAATTCCGGGAATCCCGATTCATTTCCATTTTTCCCAATATAATTTTGTTTTAACAATTCTTTTATTTCATCATTTACCAAGCCCTGTTCCATAAAGTGGATGATTTGTTGTAGTGCCTTATCATGCATTTTTTCTTTTGTCAATAATTTGTAATATTCTAAAAAGAATTGAGGAACCAGCCATTTTGAATAGAGATAATTAAAAGATCTTTCATAAGTCTCTATTGCAGCAGCAATTTGATTATTTTTTCCTAGATATTCCGCATAAGTTTGCAACGCAACAGCATAAGTGCTTTCTCTCATCTTTAACCAGAGAAAATCCGAAAATATTTTCGGTTTTCGATATTTTGGTGTTTTTAATTCATTCCCGGCGAGTAGAACGCTTGCATTAATCCATATTAATGTTGAATCGGCATTATAATTTGAACGTACCATAGAAGATGCTAAATTGACGTAGTGTGACGGATTAAATGTATTCGGAAATCTTGATAGTAACACAACAGCATCTTTAATATTATTTTGGCCAAGAATCCCAAAAAAGATTTGATTTAATGAACCTTCATAGTTTTCAGCATTTGCAAATTCATTTAAATATTTTTCAATGAGAAGAAGTTTATTGTTAAAATTCTTTTCAATGCTAATATTAGACAATGAGATATTGGCAGCTACTCTTCCATTAGGATATTCTCGCAATGCTTTGATTGTGAAATAATTTGTTTTGGCTGTATCGTTTATTTTGGCATACCATGTCGATAAGACATATGTTTCTTCTTCTGATAAATGTTTCTTTTTTTCAATTACGATTAATTCACTTTTTATTTTGTTTTCGAGTTCTTCTTTATTTTGAATTACTGCACTTAATGTTGTTAAATAATCATTAAGATATTCAGATTTTAACAATGGATACTTTTTAAATGTATCCTCGAAAATATTATTGGCTTGTTTTACATCTACATCAATGCCAACCAGGGCTCCGATTGATGTAAACAACAAAGCTTTTGATACAAATGAATTTATTACGGGACGACCTTTTTTATCATTCAAAACAATTATATATCCTCGCCCACCGTTCGATTCTTCAATATTACCAGATATAAATTTCATAGCAATCAGAGATGTTTTTGGATCTGGTATAAAATAACCTTTCCATCCTTTTCCATCCTTAGCAAGACTAATCGTTTTTAGACTATCGAACTTATTGCTAAAAAACATCGCTTCGGCCTCTAACGCGTCTGCATTTGCAAAACTAGTCCCAATGGTATTAAATCTGATTTCTATTTTTTCTTTTGCAAAAGGTTTTAACGGAGTATATTGAAATAATGTTGCATTTTGTGCACAAACAATTGAATAGAAAGAAAAGAAAATTATTAATAAGAAGTTCCGACTTTTCATAATTGCACCTATAAAATTTTATTAATTGTGAATACAAGGTGCACATATTAATAATGTGCACCTTGTTACAGTGAATTGCTTAGTAGGAAATATTTATACCAAAACTTACACTTCGACCAGGGAAAGGATATACACTTCCACAAGCTGGTTCTTGATTATTGGTCAGATTATAGACATCAAAGAATAGATTTAAGAAATCAGCGGTATAATAATTTGCACGAAGATTAATTTTCGAATATCCATCAAATAGTTTGAAATAGGAATTCTGATTTGGGTAAGGAGTAGGTGGAGTCCATTTACTTAACGCTCGATAATATTCTAAGTAATCCGGATTGAGTGTGCTACCATTATATCTGTATTCCAGACTGATGCTTCCACCCTTTTTCGACCAGTTAAGTATTGCTGGAATTTGATAAGATAATCTTACAAAGAATGATCCATCGGGCAAATATGGAAAAATCTCCCCTTCTTTTACGAAAGGAGCCCCAGGAATTGGTTTTGTTCCTTTACCCCATAAGGTTTTTGCCGAGGAATAAGATAAGTCAAGAGTAAATTGTTCATAAACAAGTTTACCTGATAACTCGAAACCACTATTATCAACAGCGGCTGTGTTTTGATATTGAGCTTCAAGTTGAGGTGTATTTGGATTATCAACCAGGTTAAACGAAACCAAATCTTCAACTTTTTGATTATAATAAGTTGCATTTAAAACAATATTTTCTCCGTAATAGATATCAGCGCCAATTTCAAATCCAGATTGTCTCTGTGGTTTTAGTTCCGGATTGGGTAGTTGTATAAGAAAATTCATATTCTTTCCTATTGCATAGTCTGGCGGCAAGGGATTTGAAGAAACACCCCAAGAAAATCTTGGTTTCATATTAATTCTATCGAAGGCAAAATTATATGTTAATCCAATTCTTGGCTGCGGATATGAACCAACATTCTCTCCGTAACCAGAATTGTTTTCCAATCTAAGACCAGTTGTTAAGAATAAGTCATTAAAGAATCCCCAGACAACCTCCCCAAAAATTCCCGTTGTTGTAGTAGGGACAACTAATTTACTTCCGGAAACTGGTTGTTGGTCTAAGTAATCTTTATAAGGAGTTTTAAAAATATTATAACCCGTAGTAATGGTTGTATATGTGTACTCAAGACCACCTGTTATATCAATGCTAATATCAGTACTTAAAGGGAACTTAAAATTAGAGAAGTATCTTAGATTGTATTTATTATAAGAATTCAAATTGTTCCGATAACCGCCACTGATAAGAGTATTTGAGTTTTCATCAGAATTATTTGTAATATACCCTGCAGTTAAATCATGATACCAATCGTCAGAGATAACTTGAGATAAATGAAGGCTGCCTAATAATCCTTTAGTTTTCGTTTTTAAGTCATTGAATGATACGGGTGCTAGTGATATCCCTTTTGATAAAAGATATTTGTCCCTGGATGGGTCGATATATGAGCCATATTCGCTTCGTACAACCTGGAATTTCAAGTTAGCAACAACGTTTTCAATCTTTCCATTTAAATTTGCATCATAACTCCACTTAATATCATCAATTGCATTAGTAACCGGGTAATGTGAATAAGGAATTCGATTATTTGAGACTCCAATGAGATAACCAAAATTTTCTGATCCACCTGAAAAATTTAAACTGTAATCCTGCTTCAATGGGATGTCTGTTAAATAATCACTTGAAGTTGATGTTAACATACTTCGAAAATTAACAACTGTTTTAGAACTTGTTGATTTTTTTGTAGTAATCAGAATTACACCGCCTGCTGAACCCGAACCATAAAGTGTTGAAGCCATTGGTCCTTTAAGCACATCAATTCTATCAATCATGTTAGGAGTCAACAATTCTAAGTATGTTACGTCCGACACTTCAATACCATCAATATAAAACTTAACTAAACTAGATGATGCTGGAATTCCACCACGCATTGAAATATAACTCATAATATTATGTGCACTTAATTCTGATTCTGCTCCAAAGGTTAATTGGACACCAGGAATAGCTTCAAGTACCGCTGGCAACCATGTTGAATTTCGATAAACAATTTCATTTGAGGTAACAGTTGTAATTGGGTTTGCAACTGCACGAATTTCTCTTTTGCTTAATGAACCGGCAACTACTATTTCGTCAAGATTAACCAAAGAAGATATTAAAGAGAAGTTCAACTCAACAGTCTTATTGGAGCTTATGGTAACAATTTCTTGTTGAGTAGAAAAACCGACATATTTAATAACTATTGTATATTCTCCTGGTTTTAAATTTTCAATTAAGTAATCCCCCTTAATTCCTGTCGTGACTCCAATACTTGTATTCTTTATAAAAATATTCGCTCCAATCAGTGGTTCCTTAGTATTAGCATCTGTAACTTTTCCCCTAATTGAACCATTTTCTACTGTAGAGATTATTTTATCTTTTTCCCATCCTTCAGCTTTTTTAATAGTAATCTGGTTGTTAATTCTGTTAAAAATTAAACCGTAATCCTGAGCAAAAACTTCGAGAATATTATAGAGGGATTCATCTGTAACACTTAGTGTAACATTTTCTTTTAAAGGAATTTCCTCCCTGACAAAATTGAAATTAAAATCTGTTTTCTGTTCAAGTATAACAAGTGCTTCCTGGAAAGTAACATTAACAGCTTTTACTGTTACTTTAACATCTTTAAGATTCTGGCCTTCAGCCGGAGAAGAAGCAAAGAGAAATCCGATGAATAGTGTTTGAAGCAGAATCCCCCAGAAAGAATAGAGTGCCGTCATTTTAACTATCCGCAGAATATTATTTTTCATATTTTTGTTCCCGTGGTAGTGAACACTTAGTTAATTATACAACTAATGAAACAGGTGTTTACTTTTGTTAAGCCATGGCAATCTTACCCATTGTCATGGCTTTTTAAATTTTTCATGTTGAATCGACTCTCATAAAAAGCCCTCCTTTTAATTTTCGATTAATAAAAAACGATCCGCTTAATAACATTATTTTTTTCGGTAACCGTTTTGTATTTAAGGCCTGTCAATTTCTTTATTACTTCGGCAACTGTTTTAAAGGAGTCGTCTTTAAAATTAGCTGTTATTTTCAGATTTGCTTTAGACTGATTATCGAGTTCAAATTTAACACCGTAGAATCTCTCCAATTTTGTAAAAGCTTTTAACAGAGGTTCGTCATTGAATTTAATAATGTTGTCCTTCCAGCCTACCGATTCCTGGAGGTCGAAAATTTCAATCCTGCTTATATCATCTTTTCTTGAGTAGGTTAACTGCTGTTCCGGTTTTAAATAGACGAGATCTTCCGTAATGTTATTATTGGTTCTGGAGACCTTAACATTACCCTCTACCAGGGAGATCATAATTTCATTTTCGTCCGGGAATGCCTGAACATTGAATGAAGTGCCGAAAACAGTAGTCGCAATATTTTGGGAATAAACAATGAAAGGCCTTGAAGGATCCTTAGCTACATCGAAATAGGCTTCGCCTTCAAGATAAATTTCTCTAATCTCCCTGTCGCTATTTGAGGGATACCTTACTTTACTTCCGGCATTAAGAGTTATCTTGGTTCCGTCAAGAAATGTAAGGATCGATTTTTCGCCAGTATTAGTAATTTTTTCATTCCAGGTAATATTTGAAGATGATGAAGAGAAACCGCCGTTCAGATAGAGAAAGAGACTGAACGCACCGACCAGTAAAACGATGGAAGCGGCAATTTTTAGAAGTGTGTTTGAATTCGCGAGTGAATAGAGATTGATGCGTTTAGCTGAACTGATTCTATTCATTACACCGGCCAAGATCCTCTCCTCGGCCTCCTGAATATTGCCCATATTATTTTCGTTCCAGCCGCTTTCACTTTTTTGAAAGGAGTCCAGATATTTCTCAAGCATCATTTTCTCTTCAGCCGAGCATTTACCGTTCCGGTATTTTTCAATCAGAAGTGTCAGGTTCTTCTTTTCCATAGTTATTCCAAATTTTAGAGTAGAATTATATTAACTATTCTTAAGTACCCCGGGAGGATAAAAGGTACTACCCGTTTATTAAAAAAATATCAGAGGAGAGAATTGAGGTTATTGATTGATTTCCGGAGGAATTTGAGGGCTTTTGTTATTTGATTCTTGACCGTCTGAAGTGAAATATTCAGCTTTTCTGAAATTTCCTTATTAGAAAGTTCTTCGTTCCGGCTTAAATGGAAAATCATCCTCCGCTGTTCGGGGAGTTTAGAAACTGTAAGATCAATTTTTTCCCGGAGTTCGCGGAGATCGTAGTTCTCTTCAATTCCGGTTTCATCAAGGAAGAGATTTAACTGATTAATCAATTCGGATTTATATCGGCTTCTTCGGAAATGTTTGAATATCTGGTTGCGCACGGACTGATAGAGAAAATTCCGGAGGTCATCGATTTGAATTTCATCTCGTCTTAGCCAGAGGTCGGTAAAGATCTCCTGGACAATATCCTCGCACAGGTCTTTTTCATTAAGGATATTGAAAGAGTAGATATAGAGTTTGGACCAGTAGCGTTTGAAGAGTTCTTTAAATGCAACAGCATCGCCTTTTTTAACAAGGTTAAAGAGGCCGGAATCGGTTAGATCAATTATGCTGTCGGGTATCATCGCCAATTTTAAATTAAGTCCGGCAGAATCTATTAATTATCGGATAAAAAAACTATCAGATAATTATTTTTAAAACAAAAAACCCTTCATCGGAGAACGACAAAGGGTTAAGAAAAATTTATTTACAACTTATGTGGATTGACAGTTAGTAAATTAAAAGCAAAAAAAATCCCTCAACGAAGAACGAAGAGGGATTAAAATAAAAAATCCTGGCAGCTACCTACTCTCCCACACACCTGCGCATGCAGTACCATCGGCGTATAAGGGCTTAACTTCTCTGTTCGGAATGGGAAGAGGTGTTTCCCCTTAGCAATAGCCACCAGAAAAACTTTTACCGCGGAGCGGAAACTGATCTGTCAAAAAATAAATGAAAGATTGAAAGAACTGAGTCATAAAACCAGCAACTATCTTGAAACAAAATTAAATGGCTAAGTCGCACGACTTATTAGTACTGCTCGGCTGAACCCGTTACCGGGCTTGCACCTGCAGCCTATCAACCTTGTAATCTCCAAGGAGTCTTTAGTTACTTGCGTAAGGGAAACCTAATCTTGAAGTGTGCTTCGCACTTAGATGCTTTCAGCGCTTATCACGTCCGCACATAGCTACCCAACGCTGCCGCTGGCGCGACAATTGGTACACTAGAGGTGCGTTCACTTCGGTCCTCTCGTACTAGAAGCGACTCTTCTCAAGTTTCCTACGCCCGCATAGGATAGGGACCGAACTGTCTCACGACGTTCTGAACCCAGCTCACGTACCGCTTTA